>NZ_JAQXUZ010000014.1:0-96818 GCF_029224645.1 Mogibacterium kristiansenii | reverse complement strand
TTCATTCCCATCATTAACACAATATTTAGCCCAACCACGAGAACCAGAAGTAAGCGAAATAATGTAATTAGAAAGCCGATTGATTTGATATCCATTTGGATTTTCAGTTGGATCCCCAAAGAGTTCTACAAATCGGGCTTTAATCAAATCGTCAAGGTTTGATATCTCTTTTCGGCGTAAATTAATCACTTTCAAGATTTGATCTAACTGTGCGCAAATAGCTACCTGTTTGTTCAGAGGAATTTCTGTAATCTCATATCGAGAGACATAATCATCGGTTTTAAGGTTATGTAATCCCGTCGTCTTATTTTCAAACGGACGAGTACCGCCTTTCTTATAATTTGCAAATAATGAATAGAATACATAACGAGGAAACCACTCATTTTTATCACGCACTCGTAAAAGTCCAGTAAAATTATTAAACAGATATGTGTTTTCGGGACCATCAAAATAGATAACTCGTCCAACTGGCTGTTTATCACTTCCACCAGATTTCTCAATAATGATATCACCAGATTGTAAATACTTTTCGGAAATGTCTTTTTTAGTGATTATTCTAGTTACAACATTCTCATAATTTACAATGCCTTCATTGGTAAAATTTGTCGTTCTAAGAACAGGAATACCAACTCCTGTTTCGTCATCGGTTCCCCATTCTCCCGACAGAGCTTTTCCTGTAATATCTTTAAGTTTTGTCATTTGTTTATTCCTATAAATCTACATTTAAGTAACAAATCCTAATGTCATCTCACGCATTATGAAGTTCCCGTGAAGTGTTGTGCATTTCCGGCAATTCAGCCCCAATCTGCACAACATTTTCGTTCAAGAAGCAGTTCTTTGCCGAGAATTGGAGAAATCACCTTCCTGTATGGATTATCCTATTAGAACATCCCCGGAATCCGTGCTGTTTTTATGCCGAACCCGTCCGAAACGGGCCAGCTGCACACCATCTCGCCGCGTCGCCTTTGAAATGTTAGCGCAAAAAGTAGCTTCCGCCGGCAATATGCATAACGTTTCACACCAACTTCACATTCCGGTCCGGCGGCCACTCTAATTTCCGCTGTTTTCCGCCGTTTCCCGTCAGCCGCTCGGGTCCCACATTTCGCAAAAGAATAAATATCAATTTCTCTCTCTATATATCCGCAAAGCCGCCGAACCGTCAACCCCGGCACACACTTCACTGCACTTCTTAGTCTTCACCCAGCATCACGGTCAGCTCGTCCATCGCCGTGGCGATCTCCATCTCGATTTCCCGCAGGTTGGTGAGAATCTCCTGTGTCGATGGATATTCCACCGGAACGTACTCCACTTCCTTGTATTTGTTGATGGACAGGTCGTAGTCGTTCTCCACGATATCCTCTTTCGGCACCATGAAGCTGTGCTCCGTCCGCTTCCGCTCCATCTCCCCATCCAAGTGATGGAACCGCCGGATGATATCCGGAATATCGTTCTCCTCAATCGGACTCCGCTTGTCATCCAGACTGAGGCCATCGTTTTGCATGTCGTAGAACCAGACGTGATCCGTTCCGCCGGCTTCGGTTTTGGTAAAAATAAGGATCGCCGTAGATACGCCCGCGTACGGTTTGAATACGCCGGAAGGCATAGAGATTACGGCTTCCAGACGGTTGTTCTCCACGATTTCCTTTCGGATGGACTTGTGTGCCTTCGAAGAACCGAACAGCACCCCGTCCGGAACGATGCAGGCACAGCGACCACCGATTTTCAGCATGCGAAGGAACAGGGTTACGAACAGAAGCTCCGTCTTCTTCGTCTTGCAGATTTTCAGCAGATCCGGCGAGACGATATCGTAATCCAAGCTTCCCTTGAACGGCGGATTCGCCAGGACTAATGAATACTTGTTTTTGTCCTCATTCTGATCCGACAGACTGTCTTTGTATTCAATGCACGGGTTGTCAATCCCGTGAGCCATCATGTTCATGGCACCGATACGGAGCATGGTTCGGTCCATGTCGTATCCGTGGAACATGTGATTCAAATAGTGCTCTTTATTCTCCTTATCGAAAAGAACTTCCCGCTTTCGCTCCTCGTCTTCCATCAGATATTCGCTGGCTGCGATGAGGAATCCCGAAGTTCCGCAGGCCGGGTCGCAGATGATTTCATCCGGCTTCGGCTGCATCAATTCCACCATCATTTTGATGATATGGCGCGGTGTACGGAACTGTCCGTTTCTTCCGGCCGTGTTTAATTTGGACAGAAGATACTCGTACACGTCCCCTCGAACATCCTCCTTATCCAGCTTTGTTTCCTTCATCATCCGGAACAAATCGCTGAGCTTCTCCACGACTTTAGAGAGGAGCAGCGGCGTCGGAATCATGAAAATCGCATCGCTCATGTACTTTGAATACGCGCTTTCCCGGTCGCTGTGGAGATTGATGATGAACGGGAACACCTCATTTTTTACCACATCGAACATCTTCTCTGCCGGGAAATCCTGAAATACGGACCACTTCAGCTGCTTTCCGTCTACCGTCCGGCCCTCTACTTCCACTTTATCCTTGAAGATGCTTTCGTGGGAAATTCCCAGCATCATGGCTTCCATGCTGCCCTTATTATCCGCCTCATCCAGATCGTGGATGAACATCAAATAGGTAATCTGCTCAATCACCGTCAGCGGGTTTACGATTCCCCCCGCCGCAAAATCATCCCACAGGCTGTCAATCCGATTTTTCAGTTCTCCGGTTATCATTTTTTCCTCCATTATCCTCTCAGCGCTTCATCCAGTTCGTCCACATTTGCCACGAACTCAAACAGTTCCATCTCCTCCTCCGGCAGGAATTCCTTCTCCACCATCTGGCGAAATGTGCCGCGAAGGGGTTCGTAATATCCGTTGATATTGTACAGAAATGCCCGTTTCTCCGTCCGCCCCAGTCTCTTGAGGGTCAGCACTTCCGTGATTTCCTCCAGGGTTCCGATGCCTCCCGGCATGGCGATAAAAGCATCCCCAAGTTCAATCATCCGACTCTTCCGGGTGGACATGGAGTGCACCACTTCCAAGGTGTGAAGGCCTTCGTGCCCCTGCTCACAGTGCAGCAGGAAATCCGGAATAATGCCGATGACCTTTCCGCCGTTCTCCAGCACGGTATCTGCAATGATTCCCATCAAGCCGATATTGCCGCCGCCGTACACCAGCGTGTGCCCGTTCCCGGCAATCCAGAGCCCCAGTGCCTCCGCCGCTTTCTTGTAATCCGGATCCGACCCCATGCTGGATCCGCAGTATACCGTTACATTCATATATTTCTCCCTCTTCTTTCCGCTTGCATAAAGTCCCTACCATTATACCAATCCGACGCTGAAATTCAAATGTCCCCAGGAAGGTCTTTGTACTATTTTGAATAAAACCCTTAACTTTTTTGGGGTACGTGCTATAATAAAATAGTTCGGTAAGAGTTCTCTACCGACGCGTTATTATTTTTGTGAAATCCAAAAATCGGATTGACAGCAAAGAGGTGAATAAAATGAAAAAAGAAGTTCTAGAGCTTCGGGAAAAGATGAAAGCCAGTGGTGTGGATGTTTATTACGTACCATCCGGCGACTATCACAGTTCCGAGTATGTAAACGATTTCTTTAAAGCTCGTGAATTCATGAGCGGACTGACCGGAGAATCCGGTGAACTCATCGTCGATGACGAAGGTGCTTATCTTTGGACCGACGGCAGATATTTCCTCCAGGCAGAGCGTCAGCTGGCCGGAAGTGAAATCGAGCTGATGAGAATGGCAGAGCCGGGCGTTCCGACCGTTGAAGAATTCCTGATTGACCTGGCCAAGAAAAAAGGCGGCTATACGCTGGGATTTGACGGCAAGGTTGTTCCGGGATATTACGGTGAAGATCTTCAGTCGAAGCTGGGTGAACTGGGCGTTACCATTAAATGGGATAAAGACCTGGTAGGTGAAGTATGGACTTCCCGTCCGCAGATTCAGCCATCGGAAATCTACGAACTGCCACTGACCACTACCGGCAAGACCGCAACCGAAAAGATTGCAGATGTTCGGAAAGCCATGGCCGAAAAGAATGCGGATTACCTGCTGGTTACCGATCTGATGGAAAACGCATGGCTCCTGAACATGAGAGGCAGTGATATCGATTACACACCGGTATTCTTCTCCTTCATCCTGCTTTCCAAGGATTCTGTGAACCTGTACGTAATGGACGGTGCGGTAAAAGATTCCCTGCCGGAAGACCTGTCCTTCGTTACCGTGAAAGGATATGATGAAATCGAACAGGACGTTGCCGCTCTGGATGCATCCAAGACATTGTGGCTGGATTCCGGTTCCGCGAACTACGCTCTGTGCCTGAGAATTCCGGAAGGCATGAAGACGGTGGATGAAGCTACTCCAATCGCTATGATGAAGGCCGTTAAGAATGAGACCGAAATCAAGAGCTCCCTCAACGCGCATAAGAAGGATGCGGTTGCAATGGTCAAATTCATCAAGTGGATTAAGGATGTTGCTGCAAAGACACCGCATCAGACCGAACTCAGTGCGGCAGAACAGCTGCGGAAGTTCCGTGCCGAAGAGGATGGCTTCTTCGATCTGTCCTTTGAGACCATTGCCGGATACGGACCAAACGGTTCCGTCATCCACTACGCACCGACACCGGAAACCGATGCCGAAATTCTGCCGGAAGGCTTCCTGCTTCTGGACTCCGGTGGTCATTACACAGACGGTACCACGGATATTACCCGTACCATCGCCGTTGGACCGCTGACTCAGGAAATGATTGATGACTATACCTATGTTCTCAAGGCTCATCTGGCAATGCACAATGCCGTGTTAACTCCGGGAATGAACGGAATCGACTTGGATGCCATCACCCGTGCACCGATGAGAGCGGTAGGTCTGGACTTTAAGCACGGTCTGTCCCACGGTGTGGGTCACCTTCTCAGCGTCCACGAAGGTCCGAATATCCTTCGCCGTGTACCGACTCCGATTACCATTTGTCCGGGCATGATTATGTCCAACGAGCCGGGCGTATACATCGATAACCAGTTTGGTGTTCGTATCGAGAACGAAGTTCTGATGAAGGACGACGGTAAAGGAAACACCATTAACGAGCCGATCACCTTCGTACCGTACGAGAGAGAAGCCATCAACCCGGCTCTGCTCACCGACGAAGAGCTGGCATGGGTCAACAACTACCACAAGATGGTTCGTGAAGTACTGCTTCCACGCGTGGATGGCGACCTGGCAGAATTCGTCAAGGCACAGACTGAAGAGATTACCAAATAAAGCAACCAATTATAAGGAGACATAGAGATGAAATATACAAACACTGACAAAGCACCTGCTGCAATCGGCCCGTACTCTCAGGCAGTCACTGCCGGCGGATTCCTGTTCATTTCCGGACAGACTCCGTTCAGCCCGGAAACCGGTGAAACCATCGGTACCGATGTTGCGGGACAGGCGGAGCAGGCATGCAAAAACATCGGAGAGATTCTGAAGGCCAACGACCTGACCTTCGAAGATGTGGTAAAGACCACCTGCTTTATCACCGATATGGCAGACTTCGGTGCATTCAATGAAGTCTATGCGAAGTATTTCGTGTCCAAGCCGGCTAGATCCTGCGTTGCGGTAAAAGAACTTCCGAAGAGCATCCTTTGCGAAATCGAAGTAATCGCCGCTGCGAAGTAGGTAAGTGCATTCATTCGATAAACGACACTTGTATAAACGGGAGTGAACCAAAGTTCATGGTTCGCTCCCGCTTTGTTTTTGGTTCTTCACTTTTTCCGCCGCTGCTGCTACACGTACCGCAGAATCTCCACCCAGATTCGTCCCTTCTTAGACTCCCCGCCGATTTCCTGCAGCACCGCCTTTCCTTTTCCCCGCAGCACGATTACCGCCCCCTCGTCAATCCGCTGGTCGATTTTCGTGCACTCCATGTGATCCACCGATACAATTCCGCTTCGAATCCCCTTCACCGCATCGGACCGGGAAAGCTTGAACGCCGTGGACACCACGTTATCCAACCGCAGGCTGGGGAGCGTATCCCGGATGACCTGCACCCGCCGCTCCGGAACCGCCAGCTCCCCGATGGGTCTCACTTCGATTTTGGCATCGGTCCTTCCCACAGATCGATATTCCTGCTCCAGGAACGTGCTGATATCCGGACGGACAATCATGTCCGCCCCCTTCTCATCCACCAGGATGTCGCCAATCATTCGACGCTCAATTCCAAGCCCCAGCACGGAGCCCAGGTAATCCCGATGGCTCAGCTTTCGGTCACTGCCGCCGGTTTCCACGTGAATCACCTGCAGGAATTTCTCCATGCCCAGCACATCCTGCAGCGTCTCCCCGTAATCCTTCGGGGCGATAATCAGAATGCGCCGTTCCGCGTCTTCATATCCCCCATAAAACCAGAATCGAAGATCCGAGTGTCCCCGGCACTCCTCTCGAGCCAGGGCTTGCTGGTGCAGATCCAGAAAATCCGTATTCGTTATATAGAAGCCTTCCTCTGCCTGGCGGATTCGGTCCGCAATCCGAGACTTCAGCAATTTACTATCATCCATTTCATCGGTCACCTTTCGCACGTTGTATTTGTATTTTTATTCTGCTCTTGTCAATAACCAGTCCGCAATATCAACAATTTCAATTCCTTCATAACTGTATTGAGGATGCCTGGTTCTGGCAATCACCTTTTTGGGGTATGCATCACGAATCTGAAGCAATGGCGATACTTCTCGCTCAAAAGTCTCTTTGCCGGTGATATTATCGCTAACCTGAATATAAACCTTCTCGCTGCCTCTTTGTGCCACAAAATCAATTTCTTTTTTATATAGTTTTCCGACATAGACTTCATATCCACGGCGGAGAAGTTCAATGCAGACGATATTCTCATAAACTCTTCCGTAGTCCATATTCCTGCTTCCGAGGATTGCATACCGAATTCCATTGTCGCACAGATAAAACTTTTCCGAAGTCTCCAGATATTTCTTTCCTCGGATATCGTATCGTTTAATATCATAAAAAACGAACGCATTGCACAAGTACTTAATATACTTGCCGATAGTCACGTGATTGGTTGGCATCTCGTTCGCTGTCAACTGCTGACTAATCTTATTCGGAGATGTCAGATTGCTGATGTTATCCATGAGAAACTCGCTTAAACGCTGCAGAACCAATGTATCCGGCAGAATATATTTCTGTATCAAATCTCTTGTGACGATGGTTTCGTAGACTTCCTTGATGTAATTCGTTCTGTCTTTTTCCGTCCTGTACGCATAGGATCCTGCTAAGCCGCCCTTAATCGAATACTCCTCAAAGAGCTTATCCTTATCTTGAACATCATCATAGTATTGACAATACTCTTGAAAACTGAACGGAAAAACATGAATTTCAATGTAGCGGCCTGTAAAAAGTGTCGCCAAATCTGCACTCAGCAGAAAAGCGTTGGAGCCGGTTATGTAAATATCATATTTTCCTTTGGAATAAAGGCTGTTGATTGCCAGTTCAAATTGCGGGCACATCTGAACCTCATCCACAAATAGATAATTGGGTTTTCCTTCTTGATAATTCGCTTCCACATAAGCATGCAATGCATGATATTCTTTAAGTTCTTCATATGCCAAATCCATGAAATCAATGAAGATGACATTAATGTTCTCAAAGCTGCTTTTCAAGTATTCGATATATGCCTGCATTAGTTTCGACTTTCCGCTACGGCGAATTCCTGTGATGATTTTTATATCCGGAGTACCATTTAGTTCGATAATTCGATTCAGGTACTGCGTTCTCGTAATTATTTTCATATAGCCGACCTCTTTCAAAAGTTGAATTTTTTTCGTTTTTCGAAACCATCTTGTTTCACTTATTATACTGCCTGCAAATAGCATATGCAAGAACCCGCTTTCGAAACTTGAAAATTTTTCATTTTTCGAAACCGGCTTTCCGACGGCGCGAATACATCCAAAAAACGCCCGTCGCTACTATGATTTCTATTGTCAAACGCCACCCCCGGTGAGATAATAAACATATATTCTTTATTATATTTATGCAGTCACTGCAGAAAGGGACCCGATATGAACGAACACCCGGTGAACGAACCGTACAAACCCAACGCAAGGGAAACAAGGATTCAGATTATTAAGTTCGCCCTGTTCTCCGCATCGGCGGGAATTATTGAAACCGCCGCTTTTACGGTACTGGACATGGTGACCCCTTGGAAATACTGGCCCTGCTACCTGATTGCCCTGGTACTCTCGGTGCTGTGGAACTTCACGCTGAATCGAGAATTCACCTTTAAATCCGCGAATAATGTGTCCAAAGCCATGGTGCAGATTTTTCTGTTCTACTGCGTCTTCACGCCTCTCTCTACCTGGTGGGGCAATGCGCTGACGGAAAAAGCCGGCTGGAACAGCTACGCCGTCCTTTTTCTCACCATGGCCACGAACCTTATTTCTGAATATATTTACGATCGATTTGTGGTATACCGGAACAGCATGAATACGAACCGGCGGGCACAACGCCAAGAGGAAAGGAGCGAACAAAAATGACAAATTGTGGAATCAGCAGATGGGACTCCCCGGATAAAATCAATGCCGCATTGAAGGCATTGACCGAAGAACCGATCTGGGAGGTGGATGACGACTATTACGAAAACACCATTCTCAAGTATTACGACGAGAAGTGCACCAATTCCAAAGCCATCTACGAAGAAGCGAAGGAATACATCCCGGGAGGCGTGCAGCACAACCTGGCCTTCAACAAGCCGTTCCCGGTAGCCTTCCGGAAAGCCGAAGGGGCCTACCTCTACGACGAGGACGGCAATAAGTACCTGGACTTCCTTCAGGCCGGCGGCCCAACCATTCTGGGAAGCAACTATCCGGCCATTCGGAATGCGGTCATCGAGCTGCTCAATGAATGCGGCCCGGTCACCGGACTCCTGCACAAATCCGAACTTCTTTTGGCCAAAGAGATTCACAAGCACATGCCGGGCGTGGAGATGTTCCGGATGCTGGGCAGCGGCACAGAATCCGTCATGGCCTCCCTGCGAATCGCCCGCATCGCTACCGGAAACAAGCGCATCATTAAAGAAGGCGGCGATTACCACGGCTGGAGCGATCAGATGGTCTACGGCACGAAGATTCCGGGTTCCCGCGGACTGCTGGAATCCCACGGAATTCCGAGACGCCTCTACTCCCTCACCGACGAGGTTCGTCCGAATGACCTGAACATGCTGGAGAGCATGCTGAAGCTGAACAAGTTCCGCGGCGGCACCGCAGCGGTCATCATCGAGCCGTGCGGTCCGGAAAGCGGCACCCGTCCGGTTTCCAAGGAATACAACAAAGGCGTTCGCTACCTCTGCGACAAGTACGGCGCCCTGCTGATTTTCGACGAAGTGGTCACCGGTTTCCGCACCTCCATCGGCGGCGCCCAGGGCTATTTCGACGTCACACCGGACCTCACCATCTTCGGAAAAGTCGTTGCCGGCGGTTATCCGGGAGCCGGCGGCGTCGGCGGAAAAAAAGAATACGCCGGGCTGATGGCGGCCGGCGTTGCCAGCGGAAAACATCGGGCATACGTGGGCGGAACCCTGGCGGCTGCGCCGATTTCCGCACTGGCCGGCTACACCTGCATCAAGGAAATTGAACGCACCAATGCCTGTGAAATTGCCGGAAAAGCGGGAGATAAGCTGACCGACGGAATCAAATCCCTGATTCAGCAGTATCGCCTTCCGTTCGTGGCATATAATCAGGGCAGCATCTGCCACCTGGAATGCACCGGGGCCATGAGCTTCGACTTCTCCTCCTTCAACATCCTGAAATCCGCCGTCGGACTTCTGCGGAACAAGGAAATGATGTACGAACGGAAGGATTCCATGGAGCGGATGGGCGCTGCCTATATGGCCAACGGTCTGGTGACTTTAGCCGGAAGCCGGCTCTACACCTCCATGGCTACCACCGACGAAGTCATCGACGATGCACTGAACCGCTTTGAAGAGGTATTTAAGCACGTGGTTCCTACGGACAAGGGATTGCTGTAAGAAAGAAGAAACGCTATGAAAGAATATATTCTCGCCCACGATATCGGCACCGGTTCCGATAAAGCAGTACTGGTGGATTTTTCCGGCAAGATTATCGCCGCCGCCACCGCCCCCTACCCCACTTTCTATCCGGAGCCGGCATGGGTGGAGCAGAATCCGGAGGATTATTGGAAAGCGGTATGCAGAACCGGCCGGGAAGTTGTAGAAAAAGCAAGCATCCAAAAAAGCCAAATTAAAGGCATCGTGTTCTCTACCCAGGCACAGGGAGTCATTCCCGTGTCCGAGGACGGCACCGTTCTCTATCCCAACATCACCTGGGTGGACGGACGGGCGCAGAAGCAGGCGGAGCATATCATGAACCGCGTGGGCGGCAAGAAGCTGTTCACCCTCTTCGCCGGCACCCCGATCATGGGAAAGGACTGCATCGCAAAAATCACCTGGCTCAAGGAAGAACGCCCGGAAATCTACGCCAAAACCCACCTGATTTTGGACGTAAACGGCTACCTTAAATACAAATGCACCGGCCGCATGGTCACGGAACTGTCCGGAGCTTCCTCCTACGGACTGGATCTAAAGAAAAAGGATTGGATGTCCGTCTTCCCACTGGTGGGCATCGATATGAACCGGCTGCCGCCGCTAGTGGCCAGCACGGATATCGTGGGCGGCCTCACCCGGGAAGCCGCTGCGGAAACGGGACTCATGGAAGGAACGCCGGTGTTCGGCGGATGCGACGACGTCCAGGCGGCGACGGTGGGCTCCGGCATGTGCGACGACGGCGACATTCACATCTATCTAGGCACCTCTGCCTGGGTGGCAGCCTGCAGCCGAACAGCGGACAAATTCAAGCACGGTGCCGCCGCCATCCAAAGCGCCGACAAGGAGATGAACCTGATTGCGGGAATCACGGAATCCGCCGGCGCCAACATCGAGTGGCTGAAGAACCAGTTTTTCCGAAAGGAAATGGAAGAACTGGGTGACGGAATCTATGACTACATGGACTCCGTGGTGGCCGACATCCCACCGGGCAGCGACCACCTGATCTGCACCCCGTGGATGCTGGGAGAGAGATGTCCCGTCTCCTCCACCACCACTCGGGCCACTCTGTTCAACATGACCATGATTCACACCCGGGAGCACATCATGCGAGCCATGTACGAAGGCATCGGATACAACCTGCGGTGGATTCTGGAGAACTACCGGCAGGATTACGGTTTCCGGTGCGACAATTTCCGCATCATCGGCGGCGGTTCTCTGGACAAAGGCTGGATGCAGATTATCGCGGATATTACGGGAAAACATTTTGCGGTGGTGAAGGATCCGCGGAATGCGGGTGCCGTGGGTGCCGCCATGATTCCGTTAATCGGTCTGGGCGTCATTCCGTCCTTTGCGGCAGCGAAGGAATTCGTGCCCATCGAACGGGAATACCACCCAAACCCGGAAAACGCCGCCATCTACAACAAGCTGTTCCAAGATTACAAGAACGTCTATCGTTCGCTGGAAAAAGCTTACCGCCAAGCGAACTCCGCCCGCTTTGAAGGGACGGATCAGGAATAACGGAAAGGAGCACGAACAGAGCTTATGACACTCCACGCAGTGAAACAGAATATAATTGAATACGGAAAAAAATTTGCGGACATCGGTTTCTCTCTGGGGGATTCCCCTCGGATTCTGGTGCAGCAGAACCATCGGGTCTTCGGGACGGAACCGGATGCGGACTTTACCGATCTTCAGGTAAAAGAAATTTGCGACATCACCGGCACTTCCGACCCGGCCAAAGGCGCACTGATTGCCTCCCCTTACGAAGCCATGGTGGTGGCAAAAACAGAATATACCGCCATGTGCATCCGGGATGGTCTGAGCATTCCGGCCGTGCTGGACGATATGGCCATGATTATCGGTAGCCGAGTTTCCATCGTTCCGGAGGATCGCCTCAGCCTGGCCAAAGCCCTGAGAAAATCCCCGTCCGTTCTCACCACGGAAGGCAATCTGATGGTCTGCGGGCGAAACCTGTACGAGGTGTTCACCGGACTCCTGATTCTGGAGAAGAACGCCGGTATCTTTGTGGATGCGGATTTCCTCGGCGGTGCTCATCCGGTGTGCCCGCTGATGGGAAAACTGGAGCATAAAATCTATCTGAAAAAGTATTCTCGGAAAGAGATGGAACGGCAGGACCGGCTGGAACAGCAGGCTCCTGCGGAAATACCGGAAGATATTCTGCAAGACGCGGCATCGGATTACGCGGAGATGGATTTGCCGAAAAAAGACCGGTCACCGGAAGAACAGAAGTGCCGGGAGCAGGTGGTGGAATACGGTATCCGATTGTTGGATTCCGGACTGGTCCAGGGCACCTGGGGAAACCTTTCCCTTCGGCTGGACGATGAATGGATGCTGTGCACCCCATCCGGGATGGACTACCGGGGACTGACTCCGGAGGATATCGTAAAGGTGAACCTGGAAACCTTGGCCTATGAGGGTGCGCTCAAGCCCACTTCGGAAAAGGACTTCCACGCCGGAATCTACCGGAATCGGCCGGATGTAAATGCCGTCATCCACACCCATGCGCGGTACGCCTGCGTCTATGCCGCCTGCGGACTTTCTTTTACCACCAGCAGCGGCGATGCCATCGAATGCGCCGCCTACGGGCCTTCCGGCACCGGTCTGCTTTCCCGAAATGTGCAGAATGCCATCGGGGAGAACCGCGGCTGCCTGATGAAGAACCACGGCATGGTGGCGGTGGGTTCAGACCTGGACGATGCCTTCCACACGGCCATGAGCATCGAAAATGCCGCCAAAGCACGCATCGAACAATTCTGGGCAGAATAACAAAATCTGGGCAGTATAATAAAAACCTGCACCGGGCAACAACAGCTTGCTGTTCGGTGCAGGTTTTTGGTTCTTCACTTTTTATATACGGTTGGATCACCCACATCGTAATCTTTATATTCATCCGGCAAAACTTGCTCAACAATCAAGTTTTCATCCTTGAAGTAACAATTTAGTGTTAGTGTATTACCTTCCTCATCAAAAGGAATCTGCACGGTGTATGAATCACCGGATTTCTTATACGTTCCATCTGCAGTTACTAATGCACTGTTAATTGTTACAACACCCTTCTGTTTAAACTCAATGGTCTGGCTCCTTAATTGTTCTGCAACGTCTTTGTCAAACGAATCGTCAAAAGAGTGTATCTCATTATCTACCAGAGTTCCATATGCTTGCCATTTACCCTTCCGCCGATTCGGCACGGCTTTGGATTCGGTGATTTTCATAGCCACCTGTTTCGTGTTTCCGCTGGAGATTCCGGCCCCCGTGTTGGGGTGCTTTACCGAATAGATTTGATCGAAGGAGAATAGGCTGATCAGCATGATGGCCGCCAGCAGAAGAGCCTTTCGGTTCACCTTCTTCAGGAGGTTGTCCAGCAGCGGCGCAATGAGATAGACTATGGCCAGTCCCCCAAGGCCGAATACCAAAAGTCCTTCCGCGCAAATTCTTCCGTCTATATTCATGAAATATCCGCTGTAGTCCCACCATTTCTGGCCGTATTTCGTCTCCAGGAACCAGGCCGTACCGTATTCCACAATGCCGCAGACCACCACCGTCAGGGTGAACTGCAGCACCGGCTTCTCCCGAAAACGCTTCAGCAGAATCAGCACCAGAAGGCTTCCCACGCCGTAGATTGGAAGCCACGGTCCGTGCAGCACACCGCGGTTGACAAAGACTCCGTCTTCCACCAGATGCAGGCTCACTTCCCAGCACCAGCCCACAAAGGACATCATGAAGAAAATCATGATCAAGCTCAGCAAGGAATAGCTCCGAGTCGGCAGCATGGTGAACCGAGGCGTAAATTGGAAATTGCCGAAGAACGGTCCCAGTCTGCCGGGATACACCACGCCGTCCAGAATCGCCTGACCGTATCCCAGCTGGTACTGCATCGCCTTATTCCGTTCGTATTCCTCCAGCTTTCGGGATGGAAGGAGTTCAACGCCGAACCACTTCGCAATGAATCCGCTCATCCCCGTGGGCTCCGGAACGGCGTTCTTCTCATTTTCTTCAATCCGGCTCACCAAATACGGATACTTCTCTCGCAGTATCTCCTTCGGCGCCGGACAGTAGAGATATTCGTCCATCAGGTTTTCGGTACCGGAGATGCAAGCTTCCTTGGAAACCTCCCGGATTCTTGCGTAATACTCTCCGTAGAACGCCGCTTTATACGGGTTAGAAAAGAAGATGCCGGACAATCCGATGGTGAAAATGTCCAGAACATCCCAGCCCAAGAAGCTCATGTCCGCCTTGAACAGCTCCCACTTGTGACCCTGCATCATTTTTCGCGAGAGGGTGATGACCTCATTGGCTTTTATGGTGGGATTTTCCGCCAGAATATACGGCACCAGCGCATAGGAATACCGCTTAATCACTCCGCCCACGACGGTCAATGTCCACAGGAAACGGTACAGTGACTGTACGAACATGGTCCAGGCGATTTTCGGCCAGGACCGCGTCTCCAGCGGATAGAACAATCGCTGAATCGTGACCTTTTCATATACCCGGCCCTCCAGTACCATACGCCGCATCACCACGCGGTAGGTTTCTTTGATGAACAGCCAAATAAACAGGTACACCGCCACGCTCCCCAGAATCATCAGAGAAATAGAGACGGTTCGGGAACCGGAAAGACTAAGCAGTGCCTCTGCTACGGCGAATCGAAAACCGCCGGCGGAATAGGAATTGGCAATACCGGAAAAAACACCGTTGGACCGGCCCAGGTACCGGCTGTGATCGTTCTTTACGAGATCTTCTTTCTGTTCCCGGATTTCCTTCCGGACCTGATCCCCTTCTCCGTTGGCAATCCGGTCCACCGTTTCTTTGAAATCCGAATTCTCCACAATTGTTTCGTACAGCTGTCCGATGGAAGTGTATTCAATATTGTCCATATGGTAGCGGATGGTGGACATGCCATATTCCACCCCGCAAAAGCTGGCGAAGAGACAGATGACCAGCACCATAAGATAGTGCTTTTTCAGATTTTCCTTCGCCCGTCGTTTTAATTCCTTACGCATAGAACTCCCTATCTATCTTCCATCTTCAAACCGTACGTTCAGCACCATCACTTCGCTGTTGCTCAGAAGCCGAAGCGGCGGTCCGTAGACTCCCACGCCGGAGGTCACCGCCCCGGTGGCCGTGCCCAGCTTCTCCACGCCCCAGTAATTCTCCCACACAAAGGACCGCATGATGGTCAGCGGGAAGAACTGCCCCGCATGGGTATGACCTGCCATCAGCAAATCCACCCCCGTATCCTTGTAATCCTTCAAGTGCTCCGGTTCGTGATTCAGCACCAGCACGGGCTTGTTTTTGTCCACTGTCTGCATCAAGTTCTGAAGGGACTCCCGCCGGTTGTTCCGATATCCGGTCTTCTCCCCGTCCAGCCGACCCACCAGATCTATTTTTCCATCCACCGAAATCACCTGATCCTGAAGCATGGTGATTCCCGCCTTCGCCATCATCCGGTCGATGCGCGGATCCCGCGTGGGATTGGCGTCGGTTTGAGTGGTAAAACCACCCACCAGCTTCTCCGACACATCGTGATTTCCGTACACACCGTACGTTCCGTAGCGGCTTCGGATTCCTTTCAGAACCTTCGCCACCTCCTCCGGCTTGTGAATGGCTTCATATTCGTTATCGTAAATATCCCCGGCCACCAGCACCAGATCCGGATTCTGTTCGTTGATTTTTTTTACCATCCGCTTCATATCCCGAACGCCGATGGAATACCCCAGGTGCCAGTCCGACACCAGCACGATTTTCATCTCCTTCATGCCATCCACCGACTTGTGAATGGTCACGTTCTGCGTGTTCACCGTCACGTGTCTGGCGTGAATGCCGCCGCAAACGGTCAGCCCCGCCGACAGCAGAAGTATGATGCCGAAGGTTGCCGTGTGCCACGTAAAAGCAGGTTTCTTCCACACACGCTTCCGAAGAATCAGCGCGATATCCAGTAGGGCAAAGAAGAACACCAGGTAAATCCAGAAGCCCAGGAAGTAGTTGGAAAATTCAATTATATGGCGCCGAAATCCGTCGGCCGGCAGAAAACGCCCCACCAAAATCATCAGGCAGCACACTCCCACCAGCGTGCACATCCCCACCAAGTATCGCCTCTTCTTTCCGGTGATGAATTCCAGCCCTTTGTGAAAATGCGCCATCGTATATATCAGCAGTATTACGTACACCGCCAGCATGAACCATTTGAACATAAATCTCTGTCTTTACCCTTCCTCGTTTTCTGTATTCTACTTAATATGTTGCTCTTCCGAGCAAACCACATCCACCACCTGCAGCACATCCCCCCGAACCTGAAACCGCACGTCGTAGGAAGCGAACTTCATTCCGTACACGTATCCCGGCTTCTTCTCGTACGCCGCACGGGGATCCTGTTCCAGCACCCCGATTAGAGGCTGCCGCTTCTCTTCGCTCACCTTCCGAAGGAGCTCTTCCGGAAATACCACTTCCAGGAATTTCATCTCCGGCCGGGCGAATCCGGACCTCGCTTTCGGATGCGCATCGGAGTATGCCGCATACGGCTTGATGTCGTAGATGGGCGTGCCGTCCAGCAAGTCTGCGCCGCCTACAATCAGCAGCGGATTCTCCGGGTTTGCCGTGTCCACCCGAAGGAGTTTTACCGCGGACATGCCAAGGCCGTTGGGCCGGAAGGGAGAGCGAGTGGCAAACACCCCTTTCTTCTCCTTTCCGCCCAGCCTTGGCGGCCGCACCAGCTTCGACCATTTCGGTTCCGGCTCTCCTTCCCGGGAATAATCCCAGTTCTCCGAAAACCCGAAAATCAGCCAAAGGTATTCAAAATCTTCCATTCCCCGAACTACATCCGGCGTCCGGAATTCCGGCTCGAACTCCACGGTGCCCGTCAAACCCGGCACCAATCCCGGCTGCCGGGGAATTCCGAATTTCTCTTTGAAATCCGTACGAATGTACGCCACCGGCTGAATGGAAAGCCGGTCTCTCTCTCTACCGGAACAGCACATGGAGCACCTTCTCGTACATCTTCTTGTACGGCTGATACCGCATCGGCAGATCCGGCCGTGTTTTCTTATCCACAATTCCCTTGTAGTGGGAGAAGGTATCGAATCCCCACTTGCCGTGGTAGTTTCCGATTCCGCTGTCGCCCACGCCGCCGAAGCCCAACTTGTTGGACGCGATGTGGATGATGGTGTCGTTCACGCAGCCGCCTCCGAATCGGCATCGGGACAGGAAGTACTCCGCCACTTTCTTTTTTCCGGTAAAAACATACAGCGCCAGTGGATGAGGCAGCCGATTCAGCGTCTGTATCGCTTCCTCCGTGCTGCGGTAGGTGAGAATCGGAAGAATCGGTCCGAAAATCTCTTCTCCCATCACCGGATCGGTCCATTCCACCGAATCCATGATGGTAGGTTCTATCTGCAGGGTTTCCGGATCGGAACCACCGCCCAGAATTACTTTCTCCGGATCCATCAGTCCGTTCAAACGCCGGAAATGCTTCTCGTTGACGATCTTTCCGTAGTCTGGATTCAGCAGTGCATTCGGCGAATACTGCCGGATGGTCTCCGCCTTTAGAGCTTCCGCCAATTCTTCTCGAACATCCTCGTGGCAATAGATGTAATCCGGTGCGATGCAGGTCTGACCGCAGTTCAGGAATTTGCCGAATACGATTCGGCGCGCCGCCAGCTTAATGTTGGCCGTCTTGTCGACGATGCATGGACTCTTCCCGCCCAGCTCCAAGGCAAATGGGGTCAGGTGCTCTGCCGACTTCTGCATCACCAGCTGTCCCACACTCTTGCTTCCGGTAAAAAAGATAAAATCAAATTTCTCATCCAAAAGATACTGATTCTCCTTCCGTCCGCCGGTCACCACCGCAACGTATTCTTCCGGAAAGCAAACTTTAATGATATTCCGGATCACGGATCCGGTCTCCGGAGAGTAGGCGCTCGGCTTCACCATCGCCGTATTGCCCGCTGCAATCGCATCAATCAGCGGCTCCATGGTAAGGAGAAACGGATAGTTCCACGGGCTCATAATCAGCACCGTTCCCAGCGGAGACGGCTTCACAAAGCTGCGAGAACGAAACTGTGCCAGCGGCGTCCGCACGTTCTTCTCCTTGGCAAAGTGCCGCACATTCCGAATCATGTAGGAAATCTCGTCGTACACCATGCCGATTTCACACATAAAGCTCTCGTAGGAGCCCTTTCCCAAATCTGCCTTTAACGCCCGGCAGATGGCATCCTCGTACCGACGAATCCCCGCCCGAAGAGTTTTCAGCGCGGAAATTCGATGTCCCACATCCAGCGTGGTGCCGGTAAGAAAATATTGATTCTGCAAATCTCGAATTCGAATTATTTCTGAGCGATCCATAGCTTCCCTCTTTCCCTGCATCTCGGAACGATTTTCTCTTCCGGTTGCAAAATGCCTACCAAAGTGGTATCTTATAAAAATAATATATAAATCATTGTACCATGAATCTGTGATATAATGAACGAAAAGTAACAAACGGAGGAATTCAATGTCTGAAAAAGTTCTCGTGGCCATGAGCGGCGGTGTGGACAGCAGTGTTGCGGCTTACCTGATTCGGGAAGCCGGATACGAAGCCACCGGCGTCACCATGCGCCTTTATGATAATGAAACCATCGGTATCAGCAGCGCCAAGACCTGCTGCAGCCTGGACAGCATTAACGATGCGGTCAGCGTGGCCAATCGGTTAGGCATCTATTTTCTGGTGTACGATTTCCGAGAGGAGTTCAAGAAGGAAGTCATCCAGCGCTTCATCGACTCCTACGAACAGGGAATTACCCCGAATCCCTGCGTGGAATGCAACCGTTACCTCAAATTCGACCACCTGTACACCGCCGGAAAAGAAATCGATCAGGACTACATCGCTACCGGTCACTATGCCATCATCGAACAGGACCGGGGAACCGGACGATATCTCCTGAAGAAATCCGCCGACCTGAGCAAGGATCAGAGCTATGTGCTCTATTCCCTGACCCAGGATCAGCTCTCCCGCACCCTGTTTCCGCTGGGAGGCCTCCACAAGACGGAAACCCGCCGAATCGCCGAAGAGCAGGGCTTCATCAACGCCGAAAAACGGGACAGCCAGGACATCTGCTTTATCCCGGATGGGGATTACGCCGGCTTTATCGAGAAGTACACCGGCCGAACCTACCCTTCCGGTTATTTCACCGACCGGGAAGGAAATATTCTGGGCGAGCACCGGGGCATCATCCACTACACCATCGGACAGCGAAAGGGCTTAGGTCTCGCCCTGAAGAAACCGATGTATGTGCAGGAGCTGGATATGGAGCGCAACCGGGTCATCCTGGGAGACAACGCGGATCTCTTTACTCGGGAATTCGATGCCAAGGACTTCAACTGGATTGCCACGGATACCCCGGCCTCTGACATTCGGGCCAAAGCCCGAATTCGCTACAAGCACAAAGAGGCGGATGCCACCATCGTCCCAACGGGACCGGATACCGTCCATGTAATTTTCGACGAACCCCAGCGAGCCATCACCCGGGGCCAGTCGGTCGTTCTATACGACGGCGACTACGTCATCGGCGGCGGAACCATCTGCTAGAACCGATTCTGTTTTTACAGAAAATCAAAAACAGGAGCGACTTTGCCGGAATCTTCCGGAAGTCACTCCTGTTTTTTTGATTATCCTTTTAACACTTTTTGTGCCATCTCCATGTATTCGTCTCGGACGACGGACGGGGAAATAATCCGGATTTTTCCGGCGAAACGGAAAATCCAGGAAAAGAAGTTGGGACTGACGGATACCTCCATCGTGGCGAGGAAGTGTTTTTCATCCGTTACCCGCGTGTGTACATCCTCCCCGAAATGGTCGATGACGTACTTCATCACCTCGTTCTCGCATTCCAGGGTCACAATCTGAAGCTCTCCCCGGTACATCTCGAACACCTTCTGGCAATAATCCTCCGGATCCCAGCCCATAGGCTTCTTGGCCGCCGGAAGATCGGCGATTTCCACATTGGTCATCCGATCCACCCGGAAAGAGGAAATGTTCAAGTGCTTGTCCGACCAGCCAATCACGTAATAGAAATCATCGTTCCAAAACAAGGTGTATGGGCTTAGACGATAGAGTTCTCCATTTCCCCGGAGCACCTTCTCCTTCTCCGCGTTGTACTCAAAGTAGTTAAAACGAATCATCTTCTCCCGGCTGATGGCATCGTTAATCAGCTCGATGATATAGTAGATATTCTCGTTCAGCGCTTTCACGCGGCTTCCGAAGATGAGATGCCGCTGCAGCTCGTTTCGCTGGTTCTCGCTCAAGAATCGATTCAGCTTCTCGATAAGCTGCTGGCTTTTCTTTGGTGTTATGAAGCGAGAAGAGGACACCGCATCCACCAAAAGCTTCAGTTCCGGAAGCTCGAACTCCCGCGAACCCCAGAAGTATCGATTCGGCTTGCTCTTGATTTCAATAATATCATAAGCAGAGTCCTCACCGGTCAGGAATTCCATATCCGTCTTCAAGGTCTTCCGATTGGTTCCAACCCCCTGCTCCTCCAGATAATCCAACAAATCATAGGTGGATGCGGGATGCTGTTCATCCGTATTCAGATATAGGTATCGCAACAGAACGATAATTCGTTTCCGCGTGCTGCAATTCGTTAAGTCACCCATCGGCCACACCTCCCGATTCATTAAAGGGTATTAATACGATCCAGTCTGGCAACAATCTGACGAACATTGTCTGGGGAGGTGGCCAGGTTCACGCGGATAAAGTTTTCGTACTTATTCCGGCCGAACCACTCTCCGAAATCCACTGCCAGGTTGCACACATCCCGAATCGTTCGCTCCGTATCCCGTTCCGACAGATAGGCACTTAAGTCCACCCATGCCAGATAGGTCCCCTCGAGCGGGGACACCACTGCTTCCGGAAGCTTCTGTTTCAACCCTTTCACCAGAATCTGATAGTTTCCGTATATTAACCGGATTGCCTGCTCCAGCCACTCTTTTCCGCCCCGGAATGCCGCCTCGTAAGCGACGTATCCGAAGCTGCTTCCGCTCTGCGTCTTGATTCTCCGCGTCATGGCATCATATTTTGCCCGGAGGGCGTCGTTCGGAATAATCGCCATGGCGTTCTGGCAGCTGGCCAGGTTAAACGTCTTGGATGCAGAAGTCAGCGTAATCAGAATGCTGTCATAATCTCCGGCAGTGGCAGCGGTAATCTGCCGGTGTCCCGGCATAATTAAATCGTGGTGAATCTCATCCGCAATAACGTAGACCCCATTCCGCCGGCACACATCCAGCAAATCCCGAAGCTCCTCCTCGCGCCATACTCGGCCCACCGGATTGTGCGGGGAGCAAAGGATGAACAGCTTCACGTCCTTCTTCTGCACCATTGCCTCGAAGCTCTCCAGATCCATGGTGTAGTATCCGTTTTCATCTTTCACCAGCGGAACATCCACCAGTGTGCGGGACGTGTCCCGAATAGCATTGGCGAAAGGATAATATACCGGTGACATCAGTGCGACGCTGTCTTCAATCTCCGTCAGCATCTGAATAATCCAGTAAATAGCCGGAACCACACCCGGAGAATATCGAATCCACAACGGATTGATTTCATACCCATGCCGTTCTTTCATCCATTGGATAAAAGAATCGGTGAAAGACTCCGGAATCGAATAGTACCCGTAAACGTTATAGTTCACGTATTCCGTCAATGCCTCCCGAACGCATTCCGGTGCCTCGATATCCATATCTGCCACCCACGCCGGGAGCAAATCCGTGCGACCAAATTTTTCCTCCAAATCATCCCACTTTACGCTATTTGTATTTCTTCGGTCCTTATATTTCAAAAGACTGTATCTTTCCATTCTCTCCTCCTGATTACTTTACCTTAAGGCGTTCGATTGGTTCCAATTCATCGTCATTTCGAAGATCCCGCAGGTAATTGTATAGTGTTGCCTGGGATACGGAAATCACTTTGCATACATAAGGAATCGCATCTTTCACGTCAAATACGCCCTGAATTCTCAGCCGGCGAATCAATTCCATCTTTCCTTCTTTCGTGGTCAATTCCACCGGATTCATGGCCTCAGCCGAACGACGGATGACATCCTGCGTCATCTTCTGGATGTAATCTTCTTCTCCCAGCATGTTCTCCTGTTCACCCTCATGCAGATTCACGCGAACCATATTTCCCAGATATTGAAGAATTCCATCGATGGTGGAGGTATCCTGATTCACGCAAAGCATGGCGGCCACATCTCCGTTTTCATCTCGGAACAGCATATGAGAAGCTCTCAGCTTCTTTCCTTTTCCGGTATGGCTTTCAAATCCCACCAGATGATCGTCCTCATCGGACAATTTCTCGATGGATTGGCCCACGCCTTCATCCAGAGGGCATCCTGCCTTTCGGCCGGTCACATACCCATTTGCAACATAACTGAGTTTCATTTCTTGCAAATCATGAACCGCAACTTCAGTATCGCTTCCCATTATCTTGGAAAGACCTTTTGCGATATTGGACAGCATATTAATTCGTTCTTCCTGTGTCATATCATTTACCTTTCCTCTTCACTAGCCGTTGCAATCTGTAAATAAATTATAACACATAAACAAAAACTTTGTTCGAATTATTAACGAACTTTTCATCACATAATCTTTATCTCCACAAGAAAAAATGACGTCCCTGTCGGAACGCCATCCTTATTCACATAATTCTGCTAATCGTCGTCTCGAGTCACTTCCACATCGTCCACATCCACGGCATTCGTCTCGTAGACCTGTTCCATCCGATTCGGATCATCCGTACCCTCCGAATAATCCACATCCTCTTCCGGGTAACTTCTGTTTCCGGAATTGCCGTATGTTCTGCTTCTCTCATACTCCGACTCGTATTCATCTTCGCGATTCCGCTTGTACAGGTATTTCTGCACCGCAGAAATCAGTGCGACAATGCCCACCACAATCCAAAAAGCCGGTGTGAACAGAAGCCGCAGAAAAGCGCCCATCGTAAAGAGGACCAGCAGCAGCAAAATGAAACAGCCAAAATTATTATTTCTGTAATACATAGTACTCCTTTACCGGATGCACCTGCCGTTATTTCTTCCGGCACTGACCGAACAGCAGAGGCATCATCTTCTTGCTGTATTCTCCTAGAGAATATTCTCCATTATTCATACACCAATCGGTTACCAGCGCACGCTCACAGATTCCGTACAGCTTCACCATTTCCGTGACGGTCAAATCGTCCCGCAGTTCCCCGTTCTTCTGGCCTTCATCGATAATGCGATTCAGAATTGAAAAGTAGAATCGATTCTTGTCCAGCAGGTTGGAGGCGTCCTCCTTCGTCAGCTGAGCCGCATACTGATTCGCAATCAGTCTGTAGTCGAAGTTCTCTCCGATATAGGTATGAATTCTATAATTTAAGTACATCAATTTCTCAAAGGAATCCAAATCCGCCGGCATCTGTTCTTCCACATTTCTGTACTCTTCATCAAATATAACAGATAACGTGTTCAGTAATGTGTCTTTACTGCGAAAATAATAATAAAAAGTACCCTTAGATATTCCGGCACTCATAATGATATCGTTCAGCGTTGTTTTTTCGAATCCCTTCTGAGAAAACAAGTTCCAGGATTTGCGGATGATTCGTTCTTTGATATTTTCTTCTTTTTCCATTTCGTTCTCCATGATTTTGGCAGTGAGTCCTTTCGCACGGCCATTTTAACTATGTTCTATAACATAGTTTAATCGTTTTTATTATAACAGAATTCCAAATATTTTCAATACCAAAAGGGCCGCCGCATTCCTACAGCAGCCCTTTCGAAAAAGAGTAAGTGTTATATGACGGCAACTAGATTACCGCTGCCATAATTGCTTTAATGGTGTGCATACGATTTTCCGCTTCTTGGAAAACGATGGACTGCGGACCTTCAAAGACTTCCTCGGTCACTTCCAGCGAATCGATTCCGTATTTTTTGCAAACTTCTTTTCCCACCTGTGTATCGGTGTTGTGATATGCCGGAAGACAGTGCATGAAGACACAATCCGGTCCCGCCGCATCCATCAGATCCTGTGTCACACGATACGGATACAAATCCTTGAAACGGTAGTTCCACTTCTCCTCCGGTTCGCCCATGGACACCCATACGTCGGTGTAAATGACATCCGCATCCTTGACCGCATCCATTGGATCCGCATTCATCTCGATGATTGCCCCGGTTTCCTTGGCGATTTCCCGGCACCGATCGATCAGCGGCTGTGGCGGATAATATTCATCCGGTGCACATGCCACGAAATGAAGTCCCATCTTCGCGCAGCCAATCATCAGAGAATCGCCCATGTTGTAACCGGCATCGCCCATGTACACCAGCTTGATGCCCTTCAGTCTGCCGAAATGCTCTTCGATGGTGAGAAAATCCGCCAGAATCTGCGTTGGATGATACTCGTTGGTCAAGCCGTTGATTACCGGAACTTTGGAATACTTCGCCAGGGTTTCCACGCGGCTCTGTTCGAATCCGCGGTACTCAATGGCATCGAACATTCCCGCCAGAACTCGAGCGGTGTCTGCCAAAGTTTCTTTTACACCAATCTGGGATCCGCTGGCCAGATACGTACTTCCCATTCCGAGATCGCTGGCCGCCACCTCAAAGGAACAACGGGTACGGGTACTGCTCTTCTCGAAGATCAGTGCAATGTTTTTTCCCTCATGTGTCTTATGGGGTTTTCCGTCCTTCTTCTCTGCTTTCAATTCCGCAGAGAAATCCAGCAGATACTGAATCTCCTCCGGCGTAAAATCCAGCAATGTCAGGAAATCCCTTCCTTTCAGATCAATACTCATTCCCATTCTCCCTTTTCTTCCTCTAGTATATTTCGAACTGCTTGAATCTGCGCTTCCACAGACTCCACGGAAGTCCCACCTTCCGATTTTCTTCTTTTTACGCAGTTGATTAAATCGATGGCATCGTACAGATCCTGCTCAAACATATCCGAGTACTTCCGATACTCTTCCAGCGGAAGGTTCTCCAATACCATTCCGCTCTTCACGCAGTCGGAAACGATGGTTCCGATGATTTTGTACGCCTCACGGAACGGCATGCCCTTCTTGGTAAGGTAATCCGCCAAATCCGTCGCGTTGATAAATCCCTTCTGTGCCGCATGCATCATATTTTCTTCGTTGGCCTTCATTTCCCGAATCATTGGGGCGAATACCTGAAGGCATATTTTTGCCGTATCGATGGCATCGAACACCGGCTCTTTATCCTCCTGCATATCCTTATTGTATGCCAGCGGAATGCCCTTCAGCACGGTGAGCAGAGACATCAAATCGCCATACACTCTCCCGGTCTTCCCCCGGGCCAGCTCAGCCATATCCGGATTCTTTTTCTGCGGCATGATGGAGGAACCGGTGGTAAAGCTGTCGCTCAGCTCCACGAATTTGAATTCCCAGCTGGACCAGAGAACTACTTCTTCGGCCAGGCGAGAGAAATGCATCATCAGAATGGATAATGCACTGAGCAGTTCCACGCTGTAATCCCGGTCGGAAACCCCATCCAAGCTGTTCAAACAGATGGAATCGAATCCAAGACCTTTTGCTTCCATCCGGCGATCTGTCAGGTAAGTGGTACCTGCAAGAGCGCAGCATCCAATCGGGGATACGTTGGTCCGCTTATACACATCCTTCAGACGGTCCAAATCCCGCAGGTACATCATGGCATACGCCATCAGATGATGCCCGAAGGTAATCGGCTGGGCCCGCTGCAGGTGCGTATATCCCGGCATCACGGTCTTCTTGTATTCCTCCGCCTTGTCGGTCAGCGCTTCCACCATTTCCAGCACCAGCTGCTGCAGATCTTCAATCTCTTCCTTTACGTACATCCGAAGGTCCAGGGCCACCTGATCGTTTCGGCTCCTTGCGGTATGGAGCATCTTTCCTTCCGCTCCGATGCGTTCGGTCAGCGCCCCTTCTACGAACATGTGCACATCCTCGGCGGTCAGATCCACCTCCAGCTTTCCGCTCTCCAAATCCTCCAGGATTCCTTCCAGACCTTCGATAATGTGATCCTTAGCCGCAGCCGGAATGATGCCCTTTGCCGCCAACATTTCTGCATGCATTATCGATCCGGTAATGTCCTGTCTGTACAGTCTCTTATCGAAAGGAATCGACGCATTGAATTTATCGGCAATTTTGTTCAACTCTCCGGCAGTACGGCCGGCCCACATTTTCTTCATATTATATATCTCCTAAAAATCTATTACTTGTTGTTTTTCTGATCGACCATCGCCTGTACGGTAATTGGCAGTCCGAACAGGTTGATGAATCCATTGGCATCGGTCTGGTCGTAATCCGACTCACCGAACGTTGCGATTTCCTCCGAATAGAGGGAATAATCACTCCAAAGTCCGGCCTTGATGATGTTGCCCTTGTACAGTTTCATGCGAACCTTACCGGTTACATTCTCCTGCGTCTTGTCCACAAAAGCAGACAGCGCCTCTCTCAGCGGAGTGTACCACTGACCGTTGTATACCACTTCGGCAAAGGTAATGGCCAATTTCTGTTTCTCGTGCAGAGTCATCTTGTCCAGCGTAGCGGATTCCAGATACTCGTGCGCTTTGTACAGAATGGTGCCTCCCGGTGTCTCATAGACGCCGCGGCACTTCATGCCCACCAGACGGTTCTCGATAATGTCCAACAGACCGATACCATTCTTTCCGCCCAGCTCGTTCAGGGCTAAAATAATTTCCTTCGCGGTCATCTTCTCACCGTTCAATGCCACCGGTGTTCCCTGCTCAAAATCCAGTTCGATATAGGTTGGTTCGTCCGGTGCGTCGATTGGGGATACGCCCATTTCCAGAAATCCCTTCTCTTCGTATTTCGGCTCGTTCTCCACCTCTTCCAGATCCAGGCCTTCATGGCTCAGATGCCAGAGGTTCTTATCCTTAGAGTAGTTGGTCTCACGGTTAATCTTCAGCGGAACATTGTGTGCTTCCGCATAATCGATTTCCTCTTCACGGGACTTGATATCCCACTCACGCCACGGAGCGATGATCGGCATCTCCGGTGCGAAGTGCTTGATGGTCAGCTCGAAACGAACCTGATCGTTTCCCTTTCCGGTGCATCCGTGACAGATGGCATCGGCATTTTCCTTCTTCGCTACCTCTACCAGTCCCTTCGCGATGCACGGTCTTGCGGTACTGGTTCCCAGCAGGTACTCTTCGTAAATTGCACCGGCCTTCATGGTCGGGATGATGAAATCATCCACATATTCATCCGTCAGATCCAGAACGTACAGCTTGGATGCGCCGGTCTTAATGGCCTTCTCTTCCAGACCATCCAGCTCATCATCCTGTCCTACGTTGCCGGATACGGCAATGACTTCGCAGTTATTGTAGTTTTCCTTCAGCCACGGAATGATGATGGAGGTATCCAGACCTCCGGAATATGCAAGTACTACTTTTTTAATCTCTTCCTTTTTCATAACAAATACTCCTTTTCTTTTTCGTTGATGTATTCTATTATACATAATTATTCATACTTATCAATAAAAATTCATGAAAATATGGGTTGTATCAAAGTTTATACACAAGTTATGCACAAAGTTCACTTCCAAGTAATTCTTCTAATTTCATCACAATTCCTTTCCAAGCACTGCCTTTGCGTGCTCTCCCCCGTAAGGTGGACAGCTCAAAAAAAAACAACAGAAAGGCGAGTCCTGTGACTCGCCTTTCTGTTGTTTAGAGGTAATCGGATTCATCTGGAGACTGCATCCCCATTCTTATTCCGCTCTTTCCCTATTACTTAAAATCGTATCCGGCCTGGAAAGCCTTCTTGTTCAGTTCAACGAACTTCGGCTTCACATTCTTCTCAATGTGCTTCATCCAGTCTACATCGTCCAGTGTACCGATGGCCTTAACCAGTGCACCCAGCAGAACGACGTTCATTGCCTTCGGGTTGCCCAGCTCAGTAGCCATATCTCCGGCTTTCAGGGATACAACCTTAACCTTTGCTGCCAGGTCTTCGATAATTCCTTCCGGATACTCTGCCTGACCCTGGTTAACCGGTGCCGGGTTAATTACGAAATCGTTTACTACGATGGATCCGCCCTTCTTCAGGTATGGCAGCCATCTCAGAGCTTCCATGGTTTCGAATGCAACGATAACGTCTGCAGAACCCTTTCCAACGATTGGAGAAAGAACCTTATCTCCATAACGTACCTGAGTACTTACACTTCCGCCACGCTGAGACATTCCGTGAATCTCACTCATCTTAACGTCATAACCAGCTTCCATAAGGCCGCTCGTGAGGATCTTGCTGGCGAGGATGGTTCCCTGTCCGCCGACACCTACGAGGAGTATATTCTTTACTTCGCTCATTATCTTGTCACCTCCGAAATTGCATTGAATGGGCATACCTGCTTGCAGATTGTGCAGCCGTTGCAGCTGGTCTTATCGATTTCTACCTTATCCTTGGTAGACATCAGAGCCGGGCATCCGGTCTTTACGCACATCTTGCAGTTCTTGCACTTATCCTGATCGATTTCACACTGATGTTTGTTCATGGTTGGGAATTCATCCAGATCCTGCTGGCTGAACTTCTTCAGAACGCACGGCCATCTTGTGATGATTACGCTTGGTTCGTCGGTAGCGATGCAAGCATCCAATGCCTTATCAACCTCTTCCAGAATGTTCGGGTTAACAGTGTGGATATTCTCTTCCTTCATGCCGATAGCCTTCAGCAGAGCCGGAATATCTACTTCCGGTGCTTCCTTGCCCATCAGAGTGAATCCGGAACCCGGGTTCTGCTGATGTCCGGTCATACCGGTGATTCTGTTGTCCAGAATTACGCTGATGCTGTGACCCTGGTTGTAGATGGAATCCATGATACTGGTGATACCACTGTGGAAGAATGTGGAGTCACCCAGTACACCAACTGCCTTTGTCTCTGCACCAACCATCTTATATGCCTGGGATGCACCGTGAGCCATGGACAGGCTGGCACCCATGCAGATTGCGGTATCCAGTGCGTTCAGAGGAGCGTTGGCACCCAGTGTGTAGCATCCGATATCTCCGTTGATCATGAGGTTCTTCTTCTTCTTGATTGCCTGGAAGAATCCTCTGTGTGGACATCCTGCACACAGTGATGGAGGTCTTACTACAGACTTCAGTTCGGATTCATAGGATTCCGGAACTTCACCGGTCAGTGCTTCTCTTACGATATCTGTGTTGAGTTCGTCGAAGGTCGGAATAACCGGCTTTCCAACGCACTCAATTCCGTGAATCTGGAGGAATTCCTGCAGATACGGATCCATTTCTTCAATAACATATACCTTCTCAACCTGTGCGCAGAAGTCTTCAATCAGCTTAGTTGGCAGTGGGAAGGTCATACCCAGCTTCAGGTAAGATGCGTTCTCTCCGAAGGTTTCCTTTGCATACTGATAGGAAATTCCGGATGTTACCACACCGATCTTCTTGTCATGCCATTCCGGCTGGTTGATTTCGCAAGTATTTGCATACTCTTCCATCATCTGCAGCTTTGTTTCCAGATTGACTCTCATCTTCTTTGCGTTTGCCGGTGCAGATACATACTTTGTAATCTTCTTCTCATAAGGGATGTAGTCTGCCTCAACACGCTCACCCAGCTCAACGATTCCCTTGGAGTGACATACACGAGTTGTCACGTGGAACAGAACCGGTGCATCGAACTTCTCGGACAGTGCGAACGCCATCTTCATGTAGTCCTTACATTCCTGGCTGGAAGACGGTTCCAGCATCAGCAGTCTTGCTGCCTTTGCATAGTTTCTGTTATCCTGCTCGTTCTGGGAACTGTGCTGTCCCGGATCGTCTGCAGAAATGATTACCAGACCACCGGTAACACCTGTGTATGCTACGGTGAATACTGGGTCAGCTGCTACGTTCAGACCAACGTGCTTCATTGCACAGAAGGAACGAACACCGGCGATGGAAGCACCAATTGCTGCTTCTGCCGCAACCTTCTCGTTCGGAGCCCATTCCGAGTACACGTTTTCCTTGTACTGCGGCATGTTCTCGAGAATCTCTGTACTTGGAGTTCCTGGATAAGCAGATGCGAATACGCAGCCACCTTCATAAGCTCCGCGGGCAATTGCCTCGTTACCCGACATAATTACTTTCTCGGCCATCTAATTACCTCCTAAATCAATTCAAATAAATTTCAAATTGAAATTTCTTTACAACTCGATAATATCACCGCACTTGGCCGGGGTCAACTTTTTTTTGCGAATTTTTTACACATTTTAATTTTTTTACATATCAACAAATTATCGTGAAAATCTTGTATAAAAATTCAAACAAAACACCCTCCTCCCCATACGTCTCGTGGCAAAGAGGGTGTCTATTGATTTTTTTCAATAAAACGATATTCGGTTATTTCAGCCTTAACGGTGTGCTGTCATCTTCCCCTTCATTTTTAATCTCCCGAAGGTAGTTGTACAGCGTGGTCTGAGAGATGGAAAGCGCCTTGCAAATGTACGGCGTCGTTGCTCGAACATCAAAGATTCCCTGACGCTTCAGTTCCTTGAGCAAGGTAATCTTTCCTTCCTTCGTATCCAGATCTCCGGTCGTCATCTTCCAAATGGAATTCATAATCGCGTTCTGCGCCACGTTCTGAATAATATTTCCGCCGCTGTCCCCCGGAGAACATTCTTCATCCGTATTCACGTGAATCTTGTAGTTGATGTAATCCCGAAGCTCTTCCAGCTTGGAATCATCCTGGTTGATGCAGATCAGCACCGCCGGCTCCCCCTTTTCATCCCGGATGATGAAATGGGAGGACCGAAGGCGCTTTCCCTTCTCGGACATCGTACGATATGCAATCATATGTCCGTCATCGTCGGACTGACGCAAAATCATTTTATAGATGGACTTATCCATGCGGGTCCCCACTTCCCGCCCGGTAATATTGCCATTGGCGATGAACACCATTTGCATCTCGTGAAGGTCATGTACCGCTACTTCCGTGTCCCGGCCTTCCACCTTTGCGATGCCCTTTGCCACGCCAATCATAATTTTTATCAGCTCTTCCTGTTTCATATCCTTCCTCTTTTCGTCTCTCTATCTGCCTTACGGTACAAGAAGCTCTTTCATCATTTGTAAGATATACTATCACACCGCGGCAAGGAGTTTCAATATGGGTTGTAATTTTTTTACAAAAAAAAGTGCAGTTGCACCTGCACTTTCGACTTCAATTCAGTTTCCGGAACTAGTCCTCTTTCACCTTGTCCCACATGGTGGACATTCTCTGAATCTGCTTTTCGTCTGTTCCGTTTCGACGGAGCTGCTTCAAATACATTTCCTTCGGAACACCCATCTTCTTGTACGCACCCAGGTATTTCTTCATGTAATTGTTCATATACAGCATAAAGCCGCCCAGATACACGAATCCCAGAACTGCAACAATCAGGGAAGCCTTCCAGCCTACCAGGAATGCCAGAAGAATCACGGCAACAACCCAGACAATGCCGGCTACACGGTTGAATTTGGACCATTTCTCCATATCCAACTGCTTCGGCATCTCTACGCCCTTTTCCTTCATCTGATTCTTATACATATTCTGCTGATAACCTTTTGACTGACGGTTAAACTGTGGTGGACGCTGTTTTCCTTTTCCCATTCTTTCACTCCTTTAAATTAGTCACACTACATTATACAGGGAAATGAGCCATTTTCCAATGGTTTTTTGGCTTTTCTTTATTAATTTTTTCCCTCATCTTCGATCACCTTGATACCTTCGCGGCGCTGCGATACGATTGGCACGTACTCTTCGTCGCCGAACATGGTGGTAAAACCGTTTCCGTTAATTTCACTGACATTGGAAATGGTAATAAACGCCGTCGGATCGATGTTCAGAACCGCTCTCTTCACGCGGTTCAGGTTGCGGCTGCTGATGACGCTGGAAATCACTTCGAAATCTTCCTGAATGTATCCGCCCTTTGCCGGGAAAATAGTAGTGCCGTATCCCAGTTCCAGCAGTTTCTCGTTGATGGATCGGCTCTTTTCCTTACTGAAGATCATGGTCTGTACGCCACCCTGGTTCATTACCAGAATGTAGTTCAAAACCACACTGTAAATCAGCGTATAGAAGATTCCCAGAATAATTCCGTTGGTGTTGGTCATCGGAATCTGGATGATAAAAATACATACGTCCAGTGCAGACATGACCGGCGCTACCTTCCAGCCGAATTTTCGGTTTAAAATAATCGGCGGTACGTCCACACCACCGGTGGAACCACCCATACGAATTACCATACCAATTCCCACACCATCCATGATGCCGGCACAGATTGCCGCCATCAGCGGATCGTCTACCAGATGCTGCAGCGCATCGATGTTCTGAAACAATCCGAGGAAGAACGGAAACAGGAATGTTCCGGCCACAATTGTAGCGGCAAATTTTTTTCCCAGAAGAATCCATCCGATTACGAATAACCCAATATTAATTGCATATACGGTAGGGGTCACACCGAATCCAAAGAAGTGGTTCGCACTTCTTCCAACACCGGTCACCCCTGCAACTACCATGTCATAAGGAAGCGCAAAGCATGCCATAGCACAAGCGCTCATCGCATTTCCAAGAACGAGTTGCACCAGATCTGTTACAGTTTTCATTGTTTTACTCATCGCATTTCCTCCTTCCAATAAAAAACACCCGACATGTCGTCCGGTGTAGAAAAAACAATCTTGCGCGACGAGTATAACGCAAAAAGCCGTGTAAGTCAAGCATATTCCACTTTTTTTGCACTCTTGAAAATACACTGCACGGGAAATATAATAAGAGGTAGTTGTTTATGTTCATTAAGGAGGAACTATAGAAATGAAAGCTTACGAAAGATTTCTTAAGTACGTTACCGTGCGCACACCAAGTGACGAAAACAGCAGCACCATCCCATCCTCTTCTTGCCAATTCAACCTGGCCCACGTTCTGGTGGACGAGATGAAAGCCATCGGCATTGAGGATGCTGAGGTTGACGATCAGTGCTATGTATACGGTCACATTCCGGCAACTCCGGGATATGAGAACTGCACCGCCATTGGTTTTATCGCTCACATGGATACGGTTGCGGACTTCTGCGATCACGATATCGTACCGGTAGTGCATGAAAACTACGACGGAGAGGCATTGGCACTGGGCGACAGCGGTCTGACCCTTTCCCCGGAAATGTTCCCGCACCTTCGGACACTGAAGGGCCGCACCCTCATCACCTCGGATGGAACCACCATCCTGGGCGCCGATGACAAAGCGGGAATCGCCGAAATTCTCACCGCAGTGGAAGATCTTTCGGACATCCCTCACGGACCGATCAGCGTTGCTTTTACCCCGGACGAAGAGATCGGCACCGGCGCATCTCACTTCGATGTAAAGAGATTTGGTGCGACCTACGCGTACACCTTGGACGGTGATACGGAAGGCGAAATTCAGTTTGAGACATTCAACGCCGCTCAGGCAAAATTAACATTCCACGGCACCAACGTGCACCCGGGTTCCGCAAAGAACATCATGGTAAATGCGGCACTGGTAGCAATGGAATACGATTCTCTGCTTCCGGCTGCAGAACGTCCGGAAAGAACCGAGGACTATGAAGGCTTCTATCACCTGACCCACATGGAAGGCAGCGTTTCCGATGCCTCCCTCACCTACATTCTCCGGGATCACGATGCCCATGTTTTCGACAACCGCCAGAAGACCATGCGTCAGGCAGCGAAGTTCATCAATGAACGGTATGGTGCCGGAACTGTGGAACTGGACATTCGGGTTCAGTATCGGAACATGGCAGAAGTTATCGAGAAGTGCCCAATCATCGTAGAAAATGCGAAGAAGGCGTGCAAAGCAGCCGGTGTAGAAGAGCTGATTCTTCCGGTCCGCGGCGGCACTGACGGAAGCACCTTGAGCTTCATGGGTCTGCCTTGCCCGAACCTGGGAACCGGCGGACACGCATACCACGGTCCTTACGAGCACATCACTTTGGAAGGAATGGATCAGTCCATTCAGGTCATCCGGGAATTGATTCGCATCTTCGGAGAACAGGAATAATCCGATGACCGCACTTCATATCTTTGATTGTGACGGTACGCTGCTGGATTCCATGCGAATGTGGGACAACATCAGCAGCGATTATCTCCGAAGTCTGGGCATTCAGCCGCCGGCGGATCTGGCGGAGATTCTGGATCCCCTCACCTTCCCGGAGAGCGTCCGGTACTTGGTAAATCACTTTGACCTGGATGACTACGAAAACACCTCCCGGGGACTGATGGACCGGGTACTGTGGCACTACGAGAACGACCTGGAGCTGTTTCCGGGAATTCAGGAGGAGTTGGAAACGGTGTCCCGAACGGGAGAGCCGATGATTATCCTTACCAATTCCCCTCGGGAGTTCGTGGAAGCCGGACTTCGGCGAACCGGAATCCGGCACTATTTCAGTCGGCTCTTTGTATCCCAGGAACTGGGCATCTCCAAGGACGATCCGGAAATTTTTCGGGTGGTATGCCGGGAAATGAGCGTTCCTCCGGAAGACGCGCTGGTCTATGAGGATTCCGCCTTTGCCATTCAGGCAGCGCGGGAAGCCGGGTGCCGCGTAAAGGAATACGATCGGTATCGTTAACCTTGCTTTTTAGCTTCCGGAGAGTATAATGAGAGAGGAATAACCGAATATCGAACGACGGGGAGCCCAATCCGGGCTGAGAGTAAGGAACGACTTAGACCCTTGACCTGATTTGGGTAATGCCAACGGAGGGAAATGGATTTGGAAGGCTGCGTCAAATTATGGCGCAGCCTTTTGTGTTTTATTCGGTCGTTCATCATGAAAGGAGAAATAAAATGTTCGAGAATTGTTTTGATCGGCTCCGCCAGCGGAGTGCTCTGGTACACAATATCACCAACTACGTGACCGTCAACGATGTGGCCAACATCATTCTCGCCTGCGGTGCCAGCCCAATTATGGCGGATGAACCGGAAGAAGCGGCGGAAATCACCGCCATCTGCACGGGATTGAACATCAACATCGGCACGCTGAATCAACGAACTATCTCGTCTATGTTTGCCGCCGGCAAACAGGCCAAAGCACTGAATCACCCGGTTCTTCTAGACCCGGTAGGTGCCGGCGCCAGCACGCTTCGCACGGATACCGCACGCAGAATTGTGGATGAAATCCATCCGGATGTGATTCGCGGAAATATTTCGGAAATTAAGACCCTGGCACAGGGAAGCGGTACCACCCAGGGCGTGGATGCGGACGTAGCGGATGCTGTGACGGAAGAGAACCTGGATGACAGCATCGCCTTTGTAAAATCCTTCGCCTCTTCCTGCGGCTGCATCGTCGCGGTCACCGGTGCCATTGACCTTGTCAGCGACGGCGACCGTTGCTACGTGATTCGAAACGGCCGGCCGGAAATGGGCCGGATTACGGGAACCGGCTGTCAATTATCCGGAATGATGACCGCATTCATTGCCTCAAATCCGGACAACATGCTGGATGCCGCTGCAGCGGCGGTTTCGGCAATGGGGCTGGCAGGCGAAATCGGCTGGAGCCACATGCAGGCATCCGACGGGAATTCCACCTACCGCAACCGAATCATCGACGCCATCTGCAACATGACCGGAACAGAACTGAAGAAAGGAGCACGTTATGAACTTCGATAATCTTACATCCCCTCGCAAGAGCATCCACCGGGATAACCTTCGCCGGGAGGATTTTCTCGTATACGGTGTCACCGACCGCCACTGGCTTCAGGAGGGCGAACGGCTTTCGGATGTGGTTCGTAAAGCCCTGGATGGCGGCGCAACATTCATTCAGCTCCGGGAAAAGCAGCTGGACGAAGCTGATTTTATGGCCGAAGCATTGGAAATTCAGAAGCTCTGCCGGGAATACGATGTCCCGTTTGTCATCAACGACAACGTGAAAATCGCGGCGGAAATCGGCGCGGACGGTGTACACGTGGGGCAGTCGGATATGGAGGCCGGCAACGTCCGGGAAATTCTGGGCGATAAGCGGATTATCGGCGTTTCCGCCGGAACCGTGGAAGAGGCCAAACAGGCCGAAGCGCGAGGGGCGGACTATCTGGGCGTAGGAGCGATTTTTCCGACAGACTCGAAGGACGACGCCCGTGCCCTGACCATGGATACCCTAAAAGCAATTACCGCTGCAGTGAACATTCCGGTGGTTGCCATCGGCGGAATCACGGAGGAGAATACGCTGGATCTTGCCGGAACAGGAATTGACGGCGTTGCGGTAATCAGTGCGATTTTCGGGCAGAAGGATATTGAAACCGCCGCTCGCAGACTGCTCACCGTGACCAAGCACATTGTAAATAAGTAATTTATGAAGGAGACACTTATGAAAAAGAAAACAGCATTGACGATTGCCGGAAGCGATTCCGGCGGCGGTGCCGGAATTCAGGCCGACATCAAGACTATGACCGTAAACGGCGTTTTCGCCATGAGCGCCATCACCGCATTGACCGCACAGAACACCACCGGCGTAACGGATATTCTCAATTCCACGCCGGAATTTCTGGCACATCAGCTGGATGCGGTATTCACCGATATCTACCCGGATGCCGTGAAAATCGGCATGGTTTCCTCGGCGGAGCTGATTCAGGTCATTGCCGACAAGCTTACGGAATACGATGCGAAGAACATCGTGGTGGATCCGGTAATGGTGGCTACCAGCGGTGCCCGCCTGATTTCCGATGATGCCATTGCCGTTCTTAAGGAAAAGCTGCTGCCTCTGGCACTCCTCAGCACACCGAATATTCCGGAGGCCGAAGTGCTCAGCGGAATGGAAATTCATTCCCCGGAGGATATGGAAAAGGCCGCCGGAAGAATTTACGATGAGTTCGGTTGTGCCGTGCTTCTGAAAGGCGGCCACGACCTGAACGATGCCAACGACCTGTTGTGCACCGGCGACGGACTGAGATGGTTCAAGGGAAAGCGAATCGATAATCCGAACACCCACGGAACCGGATGCACCCTTTCCAGCGCCATCGCTTCCAATCTGGCCAAAGGCATGTCTCTGGAAGATTCTGTAGATCAGGCGAAGCGCTACATTTCCGGAGCCCTGGCGGCTATGCTGGATCTGGGTAAGGGAAAAGGTCCGATGGATCACGCGTTTGCAGTGGAAGGAGAGTATTAATATATGGAGCATAAGACAAATCTATTGGAAAACGGCATGATATGGTTCGGAGCCGGCGTTTCCATTGCGGAAATTCTCACGGGAACCTATTTCGCTTCTCTGGGACTTCGGAACGCCCTCCTCACCATACTCATCGGACACCTTATCGGCTGCACCCTTCTTTTTTTCGCCGGATACATCGGCGGAAAAGCGAGAAAGAGCGCCATGGAGACCACCAAGATGAGTTTCGGACAGAAAGGCGGATTGTTCTTCGCTCTGATGAACGTGATTCAGCTGATTGGCTGGACGGCCATCATGATCTACGACGGCGCGCTGTCCGCCAACGCCATCTGGAATACCGGCATCTGGCTGTGGGCGCTGGTGATTGGCCTGCTGATCATTCTCTGGATTAAAATCGGCATCACCAATCTGGGTAAAATCAACACGGTGACCATGACTGCGCTGTTCATCCTCACACTGGTTCTGTGCAAGGTGATTTTCTTCGGGAATGGCAGTGCCGCACCGATTTCCGAAGGTGGACTTACTTTCGGAGCCGCTGTGGAGATGGCGGTGGCCATGCCCCTTTCCTGGATGCCACTGATCAGCGATTACACCAAGGAAGCGGAAAAACCTTTCGCCGCAACCCTTACCAGCTCTGTCACCTACGGCATCATCAGCTGCTGGATGTACATCATCGGCATGGGGGCAGCGCTCTTTGCAGGCACCACGGATATCTCCCTGATCATGGTTCGCGCCGGACTGGGACTGGCCGGCCTGCTGATTGTGGTTTTCTCCACTGTAACCACCACGTTCCTGGATGCCTACTCCGCCGGAATCTCTGCGGAGTCCCTTACATCTCGGATTTCCGGCAAAAACATGGGAATCTTTGTGGCCGTCATCGGAACCGTGGGTGCCATGCTGTTCCCGATGGACGACATCACCAATTTCCTGTACTTCATCGGCTCCGTTTTCGCTCCGATGATTGCCATCATGATTGCGGATTTCCTGGTAAAAGCAGATGACAGCGGCCGAGACTTCCAGTGGGTCAACCTGCTGGTTTGGCTTCTGGGGTTCTGCCTCTACCGCTACCTCATGACGGTGGACTTCGTGCTGGGCAACACCTTCCCGGACATCCTTATCACCATGATTGTGGCGCTGATTGCCCGGAAGCTGCTTCCGCAGGAGCGGTAAGCATTTGCAGGGTATTTGCGAATTATTGCGGGATAGTGTTAGGAGCTATCCCGCTTTTTAGTTTTGACATATCCGATTAGAGAGGATGATTTATAATGTATACAATTAAATTGATGAATGAGTATCTTCATGGCCCTATATGGGTATACGATGAGGAAGGATTTATAAGAAGAAAATATCCATTAATCGATAACGATGATGAACTGCGGAAATTGAATGAACAGGCAAGAAATCTATATGATTCATTTTATTCATTCAATGAAGATGATAGCGCATGCGTTTTTGATGAGGATGGATATAAAGCAGCATATGAAGAAATGATTGGTATAATTAAAAAAATAGTTCATAAGCTTCAAATGATTAATAATGATGATTTTGTTATTGAAGACTACATCACGAAGAATTAGAACAAAAGTCTAAAAATCAAAATCGCCCAGTCGTTCTAATAGGTTTCGTTTCGGGATGGAGAATCCGCGACGTTTCACCTGTGCACCGGCGGCGGCCCGGATTTAAGTCTAATAATATTGCCCAATATTCGTTCGCACAATCTCATATGCCTAGAAAATCGAAGACACTTCACGCTTTTTGACGGAAAACGCGGATTTAGCGTGAACGCAATTCGCCGCTTTTGCAAAACTCTAATTTTGAAACGACCAATTACAACTGGCGATTCACGCCAACATGGGGATTTCTTCCAAAAGGCGTGAACTTTTTTTAAAGGGTTGTTTGCACGAAGAGAATTACATGTCAAAACCGTGTATAACACAAAAAATATTCACGCTGATTAGCGCGAATTGTAAAATTAGCGTGAAGTCACCCCGAAAATCTAGGCATATTTTATTATATCTACTTATCAAATTCTAACTATCAAATGGAAACCTGTTGGAGATATTAGCATAACCCCATAGGAAAAATGGCTCTTCACTTTTGTAGCATAAAAATGAAGAACCACTTTTTTATCTGAAGATCTCTACCTGCCGGATGAACTCCTTGGATTTTTCAACGTGAATCCCGTGCCCACAGTCAAATCGAATCAATCGGCAATCCGGCAGCGCCTCCAGCACCTGATGAAGGTCTCCTTCTCCCAATGCTCCCAGCAGAATTCCATCCGAACTGACATCCGCTTTCGCCTTCATAAACATCGTTCGGCAATGGATATTTCGAAGCAGTTCTTCATGGAGGATTCCTGCATGAAAGGAATCCGTATAGAATGCTTCGCCAAAGCGGGGATCGTACCGATTCATACCTTGAAAACCGGCCAATGCCGCCTTTGGCCAAAACGGAACCCGGAGATTCTCGTCCGGATTCTTTTGGCGAAATTTTGCGGCCATTCCAATCATTTTTTCTCGTATCTTTTCCCTGGATTTCTCCGGAAAAAAGTTCCAAGCGTACTGATGTGAAAAATAATACAACACAAAATCCGATGTTTCCGTTTGCGTCAAAAACTCGTGGCAGACGGTTGATAGGTCCACGAAATTAAATGTACTTTTCCGTCGCTCTCCCTGGGATGAAAAAAAAGGCGGATCTTCCAATATCAGATTTCGGCAAAGATTGCTGTGAGATGCCACGTATGCCGCAATCAGGCCACCGGAGGAATGCCCAGCAGCGAAACCGGTTTTTCGATCTCATTTTGGATAAAATCAATTACGGCATTTCCAATGTCCACTACATTATATTTCGATGCATCATGCAGACTGCCGCCATGTCCGTAACAATCAACGGCATACACATGGTATTTCTTTGCCAACTTTGGCATGACCTTAAAAAAGCTCTCCGAATCCACCCCTTGCGCATGAATCAGCACCAAGGGCGGATTATCACTGCAAATTTCATAATATTTTAAATAGATATCATCCTTTTCGTAAACCGAGCTCAAGATTTTTTCCATACCGATACCTCCTAAAATCAAAGACGCAACATAATCCGTATTCTCCCGGATTACATTGCGTCTCAGCTTCTATTTTTACAGTAACGAGGAGAACAACCGAAGAATGCTGTTCCAGCCTCTCTGAAGTAAATTCCGTGTTTTTTTGTACTTTTTCGTCACTTCCATGCACAGCGGAAAACAGTGTTCGAAGTCCGCTTTCATGTCCTGCACCGCTTTGCAGTTGGTGAACAGGACGCCGTCTTCAAAGTGATGATAGAGACTTCGGAAATCGAAGTTGATGGTTCCGCACAGCGCCACACGGTCATCCGCAATGAGCTGCTTGGCGTGACAGAAACCCGGCGTGTACTCAAAGATTCGCACCCCGTCTTGAACCAGCCGCTGGTAGTAGGAACGGGTCACCGTATAGATGGTCCGCTTGTCCGGAATTCCCGGCGTGATAATCCGAACGTCTACTCCTCGCTCTGCCGCCAAGCCCATCGCCCGGTTCATTTCATCCGTAATCACCAGGTATGGCGTAATAATCCATACATAGCGTTCTGCGGAAGAAATCGCATTGAGGTACACGTTCTCGCCCACATGCTCCGAATCCAGTGGCGTATCTCCATAGGGCTGAATCAGTGCCCCCTCTTCCTTCTGAGTGTACTCCAGCTCCGGAAAGAAAGGTTCGTAATCCTCATCATCCTTATCCTTCGAGCGGATGGCATTCCACATCTCCAGAAACATCATGGTGAGATTACGCACCGCATTTCCGGTGATTTTTACGCCCGTATCCTTCCAATAACCGTACGGATGGGTGATATTGAAATACTCGTTGGCCAGGTTGTAACCGCCGGTAAATCCCACCTTGCCGTCCACTACCGTAATCTTCCGATGATCTCGGTTGTTGAGGAACACGTTCACCAAAGGGATGACCGGGTTGAACACCCGGCACTGGACTCCGCGGGAACGCATCTCCCGAATAAAGTCCGTGTTGATGAAAGCGATGCTGCCGATATCGTCGTAGAAAATTCGCACATCCAGTCCTTCAGCCGCCTTTTCCGTAAGAATCTCCTTGATTTCCGCAAAGGATTCGGCATTCTCAATGGCATGATACTCCATAAAGATGAATTTTTCCGCCTTTCGAAGCGCATCTTTCTGCGCCTCCAAGGCATCCGCTGCACAGGAAAAGAACTCGATGTCGCTGTCGTCGTATACCGGAAACGGGGCATGCCGGGCGATGTACCGGGACATATTGGCCACGGTATGGTTCTTCTCTTCCATTTTCTTTATGACTTTTGGGTCCTGCCGAATGTACGGAAACAGGCGCGCATCGATATCTTCAAAACGCCGCCGCATTCGCCAAGAGGATCCGTTCAAACCCACAATCAGGTAAATCATGGTCCCGGCAATGGGAAAGGTTAGCATCAAAATAAACCACGGCATCTTCATGGATGCCGTTTTGTTCATGCTAAACAGGGCAATGCAGAGAAGCAATGCCGCCATGCGGGCTACCTGATCCACCCATTCATAATTTTTTTCTATTTGAACCAGTACCAGATACAAAAAATAGCATTGCAACAAAATCGCCACGGCCACCAGAAAAACGCGCATGATGCTGTTCTTGGTCGCCGACTTTTTCTCTTTTGTCGCCGGTTTAATGGATGTGTAATTATTCATTCTTCATTTCTGTCCATCTCGTGGCGAAGGAGCCCGTTCCACGCCCTTCTGCCAAATCAAATCTACTTCGTGTCGTTTTCCTTCTCGTCTTCCGATAACGCCGAATCCTCTTCGGCCAGGAAGGCATCCCCCACTTTCTTCGCCGCAGCGATTAATGCGATGCCGCCGCCCAATCCTACGGCCAGCATTCCCAGAACTGCTTTACTCAGACTCTCTGCCCGCTTCTCACCCTGCGGTTTCGTATTTTCCTTACTCATAGAGATCCTCCTTTCACTGCCGTAAAAGTTCTATTCATTCCATAGTGTAAGCGTACCACATTCCCGTGTTAAGTTCAAATCGATCAAACGCTGATTTTCGGAACCCCGGAAACGCAAGGAAATATTCTTTTTGCTTTTATCAAAACGTCCGTCCACCAATACATCAATCAGCGACAGCATTTCCTCGGTGGCTTCGCAGTGACAATGGGTGCCTTCCGTTTCCAGCATTTCCAGGGTGAATCCGGTGAAGCACCAGATGCTCTTCTCCGGATATTTCCGGCGCACCTTGCGGAGAAAATCCACCAGCACCCGCTGATTCTCCGGCTCGAAGGGTTCTCCCCCCAGCACCGTCAGACCGCAGATATAATCCGGCGCCAGCATTTCCAGAATCCGGTTTTCCGTCTCCTCCGTAAAATCATTTCCGTAGTTAAAGTCCCAGGTTTCCGGCTGAAAGCAGCCTTCACAGTGATTCGTGCATCCGGAAACGAACAGGGACACCCGTACGCCAATGCCGTTTGCAATATCACAGTTTTTTATTTCACCGTAATGCATTTTTTCCTCCTAGCAAAATCGGCCGCTCCTAGGAGTGGCCAATTTCTTTTTATCATCATTACAGATGCAGTACACGATCCTTAATTTCCTGAGTCCGGCCCTGATTCCAGAACTGGGTACCGATGTAACCGCAGGTTCTGCGAGCCACGGACATCAAGTCCTGATTTCGGTTGCCGCAATTCGGGCATTCCCATACCAGTTTGCCGTCACTGTCCTCTACAATCTTAATCTCGCCATCGTAACCGCAGGCAGCGCAATAATCGCTCTTGGTATTCAGCTCTGCGTACATGATGTTGTTGTAGATGAACTTCATCACTTCCAGAACGGCCGGAATGTTGTTCTGCATGTTCGGAACCTCCACATAGCTGATGGCTCCGCCCGGAGAAAGCTGCTGGAATTCCGCTTCCTTCGCCAGCTTGCTGAAGGCATCGATTTTCTCCTCTACATGGATGTGATAGCTGTTGGTAATGTAGTTTTTGTCCGTTACATGCGGGATGATGCCAAATCGTCTCTGCAGGCACTTCGCAAACTTATAGGTGGTGGACTCCATCGGCGTTCCGTATACGGAGTAGCTGATGTGTTCCGCCGCCTTCCAGTATGCACACTTATCGTTCAGGCGCTGCATTACGTCCAGAGCGAATTTTCTTCCCTCTTCTGTAGTATGGCTCTTTCCAATCATGCGATAGCACATCTCAGCCAGTCCGGCATATCCCAGAGAGATGGTGGAATAACCATTGTACAGCAGCGGGTCAATAACTTCCCCCTTCTTCAATCGGGAGATTGCACCGTACTGCCACAGAATCGGTGCCACGTCCGACGGCGTTCCCAGAAGGCGCTCGTGACGGAGACGCAGTGCCCGGTGGCACAGCTCCAGACGATCGTCCAGGATTTCCCAGAAGCGGTCCATATTTCCGTCGGAGGAACAAGCCACGTCCACCAGGTTGATGGTAACCACACCCTGGTTAAACCGTCCGTAGAATTTATGCTTGCCGTTCGGCAGCAACTGATTGTCCTCCACCGTCAGGAAGGAACGGCATCCCATACAGGTGTATACCTCTCCCTTCTTCAGTTCCTTCATCACCTTGGCAGAAATGTAATCCGGCACCATTCTCTTTGCGGTACAGGTCGCTGCCAGTTCTGTCAGATGCCAATACTTGGAATCTTCCGTGATATTATCTTCGTCCAGCACGTAGATCAGCTTCGGGAATGCCGGTGTAATCCACACGCCCTTCTCATTCTTGACGCCCTGAAGTCTCTGACGGAGCACTTCTTCGATGCACATCGCCAAATCGTCTCTCGTCTGTCCTTCCGGTACCTCGTCCAAGTACATGAACATGGTAACAAAAGGTGCCTGTCCGTTGCAGGTCATCAAGGTAATCAGCTGATACTGAATGGTCTGAATACCGTTCTTCACCTCTTCCCGAAGGCGGCGCTCGGTAATCTTGTCGATGATTTCGTCATCCATGGATTCGCCGCAGGCCTTCCGGTCCGCAATCACATGCTCCCGGAGTTTTTTCCGGCTGATATCCACGAATGGCGCCAAATGTGCCAGGGAGAAGGACTGTCCTCCGTACTGGTTGCTGGCTACCTGTGCGATAATCTGGGTGGTAATGTTGCAAGCGGTATAGAAGCTGTGCGGCTTCTCAATCATGGTCTCACTGATAACCGTGCCGTTCTGCAGCATATCCTCCAGGTTAATCAAATCGCAATTGTGTTCCTTCTGTGCATAATAATCGGAATCGTGGAAGTGAATGATTCCCGCTTCATGAGCTGCGGTAATCTCTTCCGGAAGAAGAATTCTCTTGGTCAAATCCCGACTCACTTCTCCGGCCATGTAGTCTCTCTGTGTGGAGTTGATGACCGGGTTCTTGTTGGAATTCTCTTGCTTCGCTTCCTCATTGTTGCATTCAATCAAGGAAAGAATCTTGTCATCCGTGGTGTTGGACTGACGAACCAGGGAACGGGTATACCGATAGGTAATGTACTGCTTCGCAACCTCGTAGGCTCCGTGCTGCATGATGGCCTGTTCCACGAAATCCTGAATCTCTTCCACCGCCGGAGAACGTCCCAAGTCATCACAGGCAACGGTCACGCTCTCTGCAATTCGGCGAATCTGCACCTCGGTCATTCTTTTCTTTTCCGGCACCTGACGGTTGGCCCCCTGAATGGCATGGATAATCTTATCGATGTCGAATTCTACTTCCGCTCCGTTTCTCTTGATTACGTTCACGACAATCTCCTCTTTTCTTTCGCATATATATGTACCATTTTAATAAGCACTCTATATGTAGGGTGCTCTTCGGTACTTACTACCACAACATATTGTTTCCTTTGGTATTATATTACCCATGATGTTGTATGTCAATTGTTTAAATTCCCTATATTTCGCGTTCTTTTTTTTAAACCCAATAACGGCACGCTTTTACGCACAATACGGGCAGAAAAAATATTTTTTTCTATCGATTTCGGAACACGAAATGCTGCACCGGTGTCTTCGCGCTGCGATTGGTCTGACGCAAGGTCAACACCTCAAAAACACTCCCGGGCAACGCTTTCAGATATTCTTCCACCGCAGCCGCCTCTCTTGCGCCTTCCGGATGGCCGGGATAGGCCACGACGGAGATCACGCCTTTGGGTAAAACCAATTGGCAGGCCTGCTCCAGCGACCGCAGGGTCTCTTCTGTTTTTGTGGTAAGATCACAATCCCCGCCGGGCAGATATCCCAAATTGTACATGATAAGCCGGGCCTCCGAAACGTATTTCGACAGATTCACATAGGAGTCCCCGTGTATCCTCACCCTTGGATTCTCCCGGAATTTCTCATGCAGCTCGTTGATTGCTTTTACCTGTATTTCAAACGCGTGCACCGCACCCTTTTCTCCCACGCACTCAGCCAAAAAGAGCGTGTCCAGTCCATGTCCTGCGGTGCAGTCCACGGCGACATCGCCCTTTCGGATATACTCTCGGAGAATTCGGTGCCCTCGCTCAGTGATAGAGAGTCCGAACATGATTTCCTCCCGGTTCAATTATTCTTCATTCTGCTCCCGGGCTTCTTCTTCCATTCCCTTCTGGACTACCCGGATTTTCTCAATGTACTTCTCAGCGTTCTTCCAATCCCCCAGAGACTGGAAGACTTCCACCAGCTCCGTCATCACCTGGATGTTGCTCGGACTCAGGCGAAGGGCATGCTTGTAGGCTTCCACGGACTGTTCCCCTTGTTCCATGCCGGCATAGGCCACGCCCAGGTAATACCAAAGCGGCCACCATTCGCTGTATTGTTCTTCATACAAGGTCAAAACGTCAATTCCGTGCTGGAAGTCCCCGGACAGGATTCGGTTCACCGCATGCTCGATTTCCACCGCCTGCTCCATGGATTCCAGGCGATTCCCGATTTCTTCTCGCATCTCCTGCATCTCATCTGCCGGAATCGGATCCATGGAGGAATCTCCATCTTCCTTTCGATCCCGACTGAGCTCCATGAACTCCTGCCAGGTAATCTGAGCTTTCGTGTACTGCCCCATGTTGGCATAGCTGTAGCCCAGAAAATAATATCCCATATCGAAGTCCGGATGGCGGATGGTCAGCTCCTCGAAAATGTCAAAGGCCTGCGCTTTGAACATTCCCACGTACGCCTCCTCGAGATCCTCCCGGTTATATGCATCGCTGCAGGCTCTTCCGTAAAGGTACAGGGCATCCCGGCTTCCCGGATTCAGCTGAAGGGCGGTTCGGAAATAGATGCAGGCCATCTCGTAATCGCCGCTGCCACCGGCTTTCGCTCCCTCGGAAATCAGCACTTTCTCCGCATTCTCTCCGTACATCCGACGAAGACAAGCCCGGTACGCTTCCGCATACCGAAAATCCGGATCCGCACCGATGACCCGAGCCATGCCCATGGCAATGGTCAGATTCGTGAAATTATCCGTCGCATCTCCCGTAATGGGCACCGGAATCCCGGTAAGAATATCCTTCAGATTGCCGGACTCCAAAAATCGTTCCGAAAGCTCATCGAAAAGCAAATCTTTATTCTTCTCAATGAGAAACGAACGTATCTTATCCGATAAATCCAACTCCATATTATGCATTAATGTCCCATCCCTTTCGATCGAATATTTTTACTTTCTCATAAGAAAGATTCTGTTCCATGTCGCTGTGAAGAATTTCCTGGAGAACCGGCAGCTTCAGCGTCTCATTCGTGGTATCGTAAAGCTCCGTCGCATACGCATAAAGAATCCGATAGAGATTCTCTTCCTTGTACATCATCTTCTCCATCTGATTCTTGGAAATATAGGCCTCCAACCCCTCCAGGAATGCGTACGGCTTCATCCGTCCGTCCAGCAGAATCTTCTGAATGGACTCTTCGAAGCCCCCGCTGTTCACGAACAGATTCAGAAGCTTTCCGATATTCTCGATTCGAATCAATTCCGTCGCCGGCATAAAATCATTTGCGATAACTTCATAAGGTGCCCGGCTCTGATAAGCATAACCGTACTGCTGGGCGTTTCTTCGAAGCTCTGTTCCCCGTTTCAGACGAAGCACCTTCAATTCCATGCGCGATGCCTTCAGATCAAAAATCTTATTAAAGGAACGAGCGAACAGCGCCGGCGTCTCACAAGGAAGTCCGGCCCGAATCACCGTTGTAATCTCAACAGTTCCGTATTCCTGAAGACGGGATACGTTATACATCAGCTGATAGATGTTCGCCTTTCGTCCGGCTGCCGCCAGCGCCTCCGCATTGGTACTTTCCACATCGACATTGAATCGGAATTGACCTTCCCGGGCTGTTCCCAAAAGGCGCACGGTTTCCTCATCCAACAGATCTCCGTTTACATCAAATTCAAACGTGGTGATTCCGTTATCGTTGCTGATCAGATACTCCCAAATGCGATAGGCTCGGTCCCTGCTGTAATTAAACCATTTGTCCACGAACACGACACGCTGTACGTTCTTCACCAGAAAATACCGAAGTTCCGTACAAATCCGATTCAACGGCAAAGAGCGAATCTTTCCCGGATAGTATTGAGAATAGCCGCATCGATCCGGACACCCTCGGAAACTTTCATAATATGCTGTATCGCTCGGCTCCAGTTCCATGTTTTCATACGGAAACGGAAGTGTCTCGAAATCCACCGGTGCCGCCATCGGATTCACCTGAATCCGGTCATCCTGACGATATGCTAGGCCGGCAATATTTTCAAAATCAAACTCGTAGGTAAAAATCGTCCGAAGGAATTGGTACATCACCGATTCCGGTTCGCCTCGGAATACGTAGTCGATTTCCGGGTGCTGTTCCATGAACTCCCGGGTACCGAAGCTGACCTCCGTTCCGCCCATCACCATAATCGATGTCGGAACGGCTTTCTTCACCATCTCTGCGACTTCTGCAACCTTATCCACATTCATCATATTGCAATGGAAATATACAATATTGTATTCGCCCCGAAGGATTTCCCGGAAAATATATCCCACATGATCTGTGGATTCATATTCCACCACATCCGTCTGGCACGGCGCCTCTTCCACAACACTGTAGAGGTACTTCATTGACAGCTTCGTGTGAATGCAATCATTTTGAATTGTTGTAAGAAGAAGTCTCATGGATATCACCTACATTCTTTCCGGCGCTTTGATGCCTAGAAGGTTCAAACAATTTGCAATAACGATGCGAGCCGACTCTACCAGAGCCAACTTCGCCACTTTCTCATCTTCATTGTCCACCAGGATGTGTTCATCGTGGTAGAACTTATTGAAGCTCTGTGCCACATCCACCAGATGACGGGTCAAAATGGACGGTTCATATTTATCCGCTGCATCCAGAATGATCTCCGGTACGCGGTAAATCAGCTTAATCAGGTTATACGCACTGTCGGATGTGATGTACTTCGCATCGAAATCCCCCTTGCGAATCCGTGCCATTTCCTCCTCGGTGGCATTGCGGAGGACGCTGCAAGCTCTGGCATGAGTGTACTGAACGTACGGACCGGTCTCACCGTCGAAGTTCAGCACCTTGTCCCAATTAAATACATAATCCTTGATGCGGTTGTTGGACAGCTCCTGGAAAATTACGGCACCGATACCGACTTCCTTTGCCACTTCGTCCACATCGATTCCCTGCGGATTCTTCTCTTTCATGATTTCCGCAGTCTTCTGAACCGCTTCGTTCAGAACATCTTCCAGGAATACCACGTTGCCCTTACGGGTGGAGAGGGTAGCGCCGCCTTCCAGGCTTACCAGACCGAATGGGATGTGGATGCAGTCTTTCTGCCATTCTTTTCCCATCAGCTCCAGGACCTTCTTCCACTGCTTAAAGTGGAGGTTCTGCTGAGATGCTACCACGTAGATGCACTTATCGAAGTTGTAGTGCTCTTTTCGATAAATCGCTGCGGCGATATCTCTGGTTGCATACAGGCTGGAACCATCGGACTTGGTGATGATTGCCGGTGTCATTCCGTACGGCTCCAGGTCTACAATCTGAGCACCTCTAGATTCTACCAGCAGCTTCTTTTCCTTCAGTTCTTCGATAACCGCCGGCATCTTATCGGAGTAGAAGCTCTCTCCGGCATAGGAATCAAATGTGATTCCCAGCATATCATACACGCGGTTGAATTCCTGCAGGCTCAGTTCCCGGAAGCGCTTCCAGAGACGAACCTCTTCTTCCTCGCCATTTTCCAGTTTCACAAAAGCTTCTCTCGCCTCGTCGTCCAAAGACGGATCGTTTTCTGCCTCCCGGTGGAAACGGGTGTAGTACCCCAGCAGCGCCTTGATTGGATCCTTTTCCAGTTCCTCTTCACTGCCCCACTTGCGGTATGCCACAATCATCTTGCCGAACTGAGTTCCGTAATCTCCCAGATGGTTGATTCGAATCACGTCATAGCCGATTTCATCGTACAGCTTGTAGATTGCATTACCGATAACGGTACTTCTGATATGTCCGATATGGAACGGCTTTGCGATGTTCGGGGAAGAGTATTCCACGATTACCGGGCGATGCTGTCCCACTTCCGATCTGCCGTAATCCTTGCCCTGAGTCAGCACATCCTCCGTCAGAGTCTGCGCATATTCCTTCTTATCCAGGAACATGTTCACATAGGCATTTACCGGCTGAACCTTTTCAAAAATGCCGGCACCTTCGATTCTTGCAGCCACATCCTGTGCAATCAGCGGCGGTGCTTTCCGCAATGTTTTCGCCAAACGGAAGCAAGGGAACGCATAGTCTCCCATCTTGGTGTCTCCCGGAATTTCAATCCACTCCAGGATTTCCTCCGGTGTCATATTCAACGCTTCGTCTTCTGCAATAATTTCAGCAATTTTCTTTTTGTAATCGATCATTTACTGTTCTCCGTTCTCTCTAATTACATTTTCTGTTCCTGCGGGAATCTCGTTTTCCCGAAGCAATCGGGCAAAAATACCATCCCCCGGGATTAAGGTCCCGTCAAAATGGCCGTTGTAAATCTGCCCCACGCCGCAAGAAGGACTTCTCGCCTGAAGGATGGCCCCTTCCAGGGCTTCCCCCATCTGTTCAGCAGCTTTCTGCGCATCCCGGAAGCAGATCGCCGCTCCCCGGACGTATTCGGCGGTAACGTCCACACCGTTTCGGTTCACCACTCGGCATTCTCCGTTCTGTTCCACGATTTCCGCCGGAACCCGCGGAGTGGGAAGCCCCCCGGCACATTCCGGACACACGCCGAAATAAGAATGTTCATGTGAGAATTTTACCACATCTTCCGAGCGATTGTTACCCCCATTATACTTGCAGTTCTCTCCCAGAAGACATTTACTGATAATATACATGCATTACTCCTTCAGCTCTACCACCGTCGCACCTTCTCCGCCCTGATTGTACGGAGCACCTTTAAAGCCCTTTACGCATCGGTTGTGTTTCAAGGCATCCCGCAGTCCCTTCTTCAGAATACCTTCTCCTCGGCCGTGAACCACCGTCACGCTCCGCAGACCTGCAAGGTATGCATCGTCCAGATATTTCTCCATTTCCATTCGAGCATCATCCAGATTTTTTCCAATCAGATTGATGCTCATCGGCACACTTCGCGTCTTCCGAGTCTTGATCTGATTATACTGTCTCTTCTTTCGCTCCTTGTTTCCGGCCTTTTCGCTCTCAATCAGCATCAGGTTTTTCACGTTCACGCCGGTCTTCAAGGCGCCGATCTGCACCATCAGGTTTCCGCGATTGTCCGGAAGGGATACCACCTCGCCATTTTGATTCAGCGACATCACCTTCACCCGCGTTCCGATTTTCAGCTGATCCGGGCGAATCGGCTTTCCTTCCTTCTCTGCCGGAATTGCCGCCGGCTTATCCCGGTACTTCTTTTCGGCTTCCCGAAGTCTCCGCCGGCTTTCCGCCACTTTGTTCACCTGGTGACCCTTGGATTCGTCCTTCATCCGCTTCAGCTCTTCCCGGATATCCTCCACCGTGTCCTCGGTTTCTTTTAGGATGCCTTTCGCCTGATTTCGAGCATCCTCCAGGATTTTCGCCTTCTCTTGCTCGGCCAAGCGAATCTGAGCTTCCGCTTCCTGCAGCCGCTGCTCCGCTTCCTCCTTAATCCGATTGGCTTCCTCGGTAATCCGTTCCGCTTCTTTTCGCTCTTCCTCTACCCGAGTTACCGCATCCTCGAAATTCAGCTCGTTCTCTCCCAGAAGGGCTTCCGCTCTTCGGAGGATTTTATCTTCCAGACCAAGCTTTCTCGAAATTTCAAAGGCGTTGGACTTTCCCGGCAGGCCGACTCGAAGGTGATAGGTGGGAGACAGCGTCTCCACATCGAACTCCATGGATGCGTTTTCCACTTCCGGGGTACTCAGCGCATACTTCTTCAGCTCCGTGTAATGGGTAGTAGCCACCACCAAAGCCCCGCGCTTCCGAAGTTCTTCCAGCTCGGCGATACCCAGCGCCGCACCTTCTGCCGGATCCGTTCCGGAACCCAGCTCATCCAGCAGTACCAAAGATTTCTCATTTACCGTCCGAAAGATTTCCGTGATGTTCTTCATATGAGCAGAAAACGTACTGAGACTCTGCTCGATGCTTTGCTCATCTCCGATATCCGCAAACACTTCCTCCAACACCGGAAGCCGGCTTTCCTCGGAACACGGTACGTGCAGGCCGCTCTGTGCCATTAAAATAAAGAGTCCGATAGTCTTTAAGGTGACCGTCTTACCGCCGGTGTTCGGGCCGGTAATCAGGAGGGTTTTCCAATTTTCTCCCAAAGATACATTGATGGGAACCACCTTGTCCGCCGGAATCAGCGGGTGGCGGCCATGATATATTTCCAGAATCCCCTCTGTGTTCATCCGAGGCTCAAAGGCATTCATCTGAAGGGACAGCTTTCCCTTTGCGCTGATGAAATCCAGCTCCAGAAGAAGCTTCTGGTTATTGTTCAATCCGTGGAAATGTTCCGCTACCCGGCCGGAGAACATCTCCAGAATTCGGGTAATTTCTGCCTGTTCCGCCAGATCCAATTCCCGCAGCTCGTTGTTCATATTTACAACAGACTGCGGTTCGATGAATAAGGTGGATCCGCTCTGGGACTGGTCGTGGACCAATCCCGGAAACATGTTCGCATACTCCCGCTTTACCGGGATGACGTATCGGCCGTTTCGCATGGTGACAATCGCTTCCTGCAGGAATTTCTGTGCGGAAGAGGTACTCACGGTCTTGTTCAGCCGATTCCGAATGCTTTCATTCTTATTGCGAATTTCTTTTCGAATACGTTTCAGCTCCGGTGAAGCGCTGTCCGCCATCTCATCCTCCGACAAAACGCAGCGGTCGATGTCCTTTTCCAGTTCATCCACTCGTTCCAGCAGATTGCCGATTTCCTGAAGGGTCGGAATCTCCGGAACGTCTTCTGTCAGGAATGTTTTTACCTCTCTGGCAATCTGAAGACAAACCCTCACCTGCAGCAGTTCCCGCATGTTCAGCACCCGACCTTTTCGAGCCATCTTCAGAATGCGGCTCAGGTCCGGAAATGCTCCCACCGGAATATTTCCCTTATACAGAATAACGGAAACTGCTTCCGTAGTTTCCGTCTGTGCGTCCTGAATTGCATGCAGGTGGGTCATCGGTTCCAACTTTGAAATTCGTTCCTTCGTCAGTTCGGAACCGGCCTGTTCTGCAAGCATCTCCAATATTCTGTTGTATTCCAGCAGCTTAATCGTTCTACTGTTCATCTTCTTCCCTAAACTTTTTCAAGCTTCTCAGCTCATTCTTAAGGTTCACATTTTCCATCTGGAGATCGAAGTATGCATTCTCCATCTCGGTGCATTTCGCCTGAAGATTCTTGTACTTCTCGCTGTCCTGAATCTGTCTGTCGGAATCATCGTTCATCTGTTCCTTCAGATCCGTCACCTGTTTCTTCGCATTTTCCCAAAGGGTAATGTAATGCTGAACATCGTTGTCCAACTGGTGATTCTCTGTCTGAAGCTTCAGCAGAAGATCGCTGTTCTCCATCAGTTTCTCCGCAATATTAATTGCTGTCAGCACGGCACATTTGTAATTCGGATTGGAATTCAATGCCCGGCTGGTCCGTCTCAGTTCATCATCCACGAACTTGGCAATTTCCTTAATCTTATCTTCGCTCTTCTCTCCAGAAAGCACGTAATCAGCGCCACAAATCGTTACATCCGCTCTGCACTTGTCCATAGTCTGCTCCTCTGTTCTTTATCAATAACTTGTATTCTTCTATATGTTGCGCACTCGTTCGTACATCAATATGCCCGCCGATACAGCTGCGTTCAGGGACTCGATTCCACCGTACATGGGCAGCGTCACCCGTATATCCGAGGCTTCAATCAATTCATCTCCGATGCCATTTCCTTCATTTCCGATTACCAGAAAAACATCTTGTCTCAGGTCGCAATCGTAATACGGAATTCCGCCGTCCGGTGTGGTCACCGCAATGCGCTTTCCGTAATCATGTGCCAACTTCACCAGTTCCCGCCTATCGGATAAAGGAACAATCGGTACATCAAAAATCATGCCCGCTGTCGCACGAAGGACTTTCGGAGAATACACATCGCCCGTTCCCTTCATGGTCACAATTGCATCATATCCCGCTGCCACTGCGGTCCGAATGATTGTCCCGATATTACCCGGATCCTGAAGGCGATCCAGCACCACGCAATTGCTGCCCGGTCGAAAACAGTTTTCGAATTGACTTTCATCCACAACCGGTCGATCTACAATTGCCAGAAGGCCGACACCGTTTCTCGCATCCGTAATCTTCTCAAAAAGGAACGCATCCACCCGTTCTACTCGAACGCCTCGCGTAGAGAGCTCCTCCATCCAAGGTTCGGAAGGATAGATATCCGAAATCAGAAGAGCATCCATACAGATGCCCTTCTGAACAGCTTCTCGTATCAAGTTGCTTCCTTCAATAATCATCTGACCGGAAGCGTCTCTCTTTTTCTTCTGCTGTAATTTCCGAATGCGCTTAATCAGCGGATTTTTTTCTGAACAAATCACTTCACTCATAATTGAAATCGATTAACGCAGGAAATCCGGAACGTCAAATTCCGATGCAGCGGAATTCTCTGCCGGGTCGCTGTTTCTTCTCATCAGCTCATCCAGCGTTATTTCAACGCCTTCCAGACCGTCTCTGGAAACCGTCTTTCTGCTTGGACTCTGAGTGCTGATCTTAGGCGACTCGATCTTGGAACCGGAAATTCCCTCCGACTGGAAGTCGGTTGCAATCAGGGTAACCGATACCTTGTCTGCCATATCTTCCGATACCGATGCACCGAAGATGATATTGGCATCCGGATCTGCCTCCGCCTGAATCTTCTCTGCAATCTTGCTGATGTCCAGCATTCCCATATCCAGACCACCGGAAACGTACAGAAGAATGGATCTTGCGCCATCCACCGATGTCTCCAGCAGCGGACTCTCGATTGCATTTCGAACCGCTTCTTCTACCTTGTTGTCGCCGGATCCAACGCCCACACCCATGTGTGCAACGCCGCGACCTTCCATCGTGGTTCTGACATCCGCATAATCCACGTTGACATATCCTTCCTTGGAAATCAGATCGGAAATACCCTGAACACCCTGTCTCAGTACATCATCTGCCATTGCAAACGCGTCCATGAAGGAAGTGTTCTTTTCGCTGGAGTCAATCAGACGATCGTTCGGGATGATTACCAAAGAATCTACGAAATTCGTGAGATATTCGATACCCTTCTGTGCTCTGTTCCAACGCATCTTTCCTTCAAAAGAAAATGGCTTGGTTACTACGGCTACCGTCAATGCGCCGCAATCCATCGCTGCCTTTGCAATAATCGGTGCTGCACCGGTACCGGTACCGCCGCCCATTCCTGCAGTGATGAACACCAGGTCTGCATCCTGAAGATAACCGGTGATTTCTTCCAGAGTTTCTTCCGCCGCTTTCTGGCCAATCTCCGGATTCGCGCCGGCACCTCTTCCGCCGGTCAGCTTCTCACCAATCTGTATCTTCACCTCTGCCTTGCACTTTGCAAGAGCCTGTCTGTCTGTATTTACGGCAATAAAGGTTACGCCGGACATCTGTGCGTCCACCATTCGATTCACTGCGTTACATCCGCCGCCACCCACACCGACAACCTTGATAATCGCAGCTCTGTCCTGATCTGATATAAAGTCAGAAACAAATTCCATCATAAAGCTCCTCCTATATTTATATCTAATTTATAATACCATAAGATTTACCGAAATGCACTCTATTTCTACAGTTTTTCTTGTTAACCTACACATTTTTTCAACGCTTCTGTATTCAAAAATGCACTTCCTATGTCTATTTTAGTTTCCTATACCTTCGGTTCGAAGGAAGCGTAGCCGCTTTCCGTCAAGGTGACGGTTCCCCGCTTAATTCCTTTCTTGAACAGCGCCTTCAGCACTTTCTGCAGCCGCTCCTTTTCGATGGATTCAATCATGGTTTCCACACGTCCCTTGCAAACCATTGAATCGTATACGTATCCTCGAGCCGTATCGTCGGAGACCTTCAATTTCTTAAAGTACAGGTCTCCGTCATTCATGGCATTCAGGATGCGCAGCGCACTCTTCCATTCCTTGGAATTGGTCACCTCTAATTTCTCACCCAGCTCCATCTTTCGAATCTTGATTCCGGTAACGATGGTCACCTTCGGTTTCGTTTTAGATCGTCGAAGCAGCAATCCCTGCGAATCCACCACCAAGTATTCCTTGTTATATACCACTGCGGCAATCTGTTCCCGTTCTTTCACCCGAATCATCAGGGTACCCGGAATCCGTTTGGATACCTTCGCCTTCTCAATGTACGGACTGCCTTCCAGATATTCCACAATTTCACGGCTTCCGGAATGGTAGAACAGGTTCTTTCCCGTCGTGGCGTGGGCCATGTTGATGATTTCCTCATCGGTAAAGTAATCGTTTCCATCCACTTGAATGGAATCAATGGTGAACACCCCGGTACTCATGAATATCAGCATGGCGACGGTCAGAATGATGATGCCGCATGCCACCTTAAAAGGGCTGGGACGGCTTCGCTTCTTCTGACGCTTCAGGATGTTCGCCGCAATCTGCCGATCCAACTCCGAAGGGGGTTCCTCCGATGCCTCTTCCGAACCGTCCACATCCACCATCTCCGCTGCCAGTTCATCAATCGCTCGGTCAATGGATACGAATTCATCGTCTAATCCGAAATCCATTCCCGCGGAAGTTTCCGAATTATCTTTGTTTATTTGTTTTTCGTCCATATATCCATAATCCCTTCATACACAATGTCGGTAGCGTTTACCGGAGCGCACTTCAGGCTGCATTCCGCCATCCGCCGAACGATATCCGGATCCGCAAGGAGTTCTTTCAATATGTTCACAATTCGGTTCGGCGTATCGCCATCCTCCCGGACGATAATCGCTCCGCCGTTATCCACCACCGCTTTCGCATTGTAGTATTGATGATCTCCGGTTACGTTCGGAGACGGCACGAAGATGGCCGGACAGCCCGACATGGTAATCTCTGAAACGGACAGTGCGCCGGAGCGGCTGATGGCCACATCCGTTGCCGCCAGAGTGTTAGCCATATCCTGAATGTACGGAGACACTCGAACGTTGCTTTTGCCGGAGAGTCCCATCACTTCCAGATTATGCTGTACGTCATCGTAAAATCGCTTGCCGGTGCCGAACAGAATGGTGACGTTCGGGCGGTCGCCGTAGGCACGAATCAGTTCAATCGCCGTATCGTTGATGGCGGTAGCACCCTGACTGCCGCCAAAGGTCATAATCACAAAATCATCTTCCGGTATGCCCAGCAGTTTCCGGGATTCCTTCTTATCCTTTCCGTAGAAATCCTTCCGAACTGGATTTCCGGAATACTGCAGTTTTCGATTCTGCTTGAAGAATTTTCCCGCATCCTCAAAGCCCAGGAACACCTTCTCCGCATATTGAGACAAGAATCGATTCGCCATTCCCGGATACGCGTTCTGCTCATGGATGAATACCTTTGCACCGTATTTATGTGCTGCCAGCACCACCGGAACGCTGACATAACTTCCGGTGCTGATGACGATATCCGGACGGAATTTCTTCATAATCCGGTAGGTCTGACTCTTCCCCCTACCGGTTACCGCCAGGGTCTCCGCCATTTTAAATATGTTGGACCGGTCCACCGCTTTGGAGGGAACGATTTCCAGGGGAAAACCGTGTTTCGGAACGATTTCGTTCTCCATTCCCCGCTCATTTCCGATGTATAGGATTTCGCATTCCGGATTCTTTTCCTTGAATTTATCGCCTATGGCCAGTGCCGGATAAATATGGCCTCCGGTAATTCCTCCCGTTAAAATAATTCTCATGTTATTACCCTCGATTTTTCTTTGAAATATTCAGCATAATTCCCATCGACGCCATGAACACCAGCAGCGACGTTCCGCCGTAACTGACGAATGGAAGCGTAATTCCCGTTGCCGGCATAGAGGCGGTTACAACGGCCACATTCAGAATTACCTGAAGTGCCATCATGACCGTAATTCCAGCGCCCAGATAGAATCCAAGCTTATCCTTTGCCCGAACAGTAATGACAAAGCATCGATAAATCAGCAGAAGATATACGGACAACAGTACCACCAGACCCACGAATCCCAATTCTTCTCCGATAATCGCCAGAATGAAATCGTTCTGGGGTTCCGGAAGATAGAGGTTCTTGGTGATGCTTTTACCCGGTCCCAGACCGAAAAGCCCTCCGTTTCCCAGTGCAATCAGTCCTTGGGATACCTGATATCCTTCTCCCTGAGCATCCTTGAACGGATCGATAAAGTTGGTCATTCGTGCGTACCAGTGGGAGTCGGGGTAGAACATCAGGATAAATATCAATCCGCCGATTAGGGCCAATGCTGCCAGCACCAGCCATCCGTTCCACATGCCCGCCACGTACATGATGCCAATCATGATGGCGGCGATTACAATTGCCGTGGACAGGTTCGGCTGTTTGATAATCAGTCCCAGATGCACTATCATTACGCCGAAGAGGACGAACACGTAGATGGTTCGAACTCTTCTCGGCCGCTCCGCCACGTATCCGGCGGTGAAAATAATCATAAAAAGCTTGGAGAATTCACTCGGCGTAATTCTCAGCGGTCCCAGCTGAAACCATCGTGTCGCAAAGTTAACCGTAACGCCCAGCGGTGTGAACAAGAGTGCCAGCGCTCCAACGGACACCACCGCAAACACCCAGTAGTACTTTGTGTATTTGTGGTAATCACATCGGGTGAACATCGCCATCACGCCAATTCCCAACGCTACCCATGCCAGCTGTCTCCGCAGGTAGTAGTACGGATCGTTGTAGAAATTGGTAGTGGTGTAGTACCCTGCGCTGAACACCATCACGATGCCGAAGGCAATCAGGATTCCGGAAATCAGAGCCACCGATGCATCGTAGTTCACCGCTAAAGAACCCAGCATGCTGTCCACGTTCCATTTCGGTGTTCTGCGGACTTTCTTCTCCTTCTTTCCACTATTCGATTGCTTCTTCCGGCTGATCACACCCATCTACTTTCCGTTCTCCATTTCATCTTTCAACGAAGCAGCTGCTGAACACAGGCCTTGAAATGATCTCCCCGCTGCTCGTAATTATCGTACATATCCCAGCTTGCGCATGCCGGCGAAAGGAGCACCTTATCTCCTTCTTCTGCCAACTCCATGCACTTCTTCACGCAAGCATTCATATCTTTTTCATTATAAATCGCGTCAAATCCGACTTTTCTTGCGCATGCCTCAATCTGATTGGCATCCCGGCCCAGAAGTACCAGTGCCTTTACCCGTCCTTGCAGGTTCTCCGCCAATTCCGTAAAGTCCTGCGCCTTTCCGTCTCCGCCGGCAATGAGAACAATGTTCTCCTTCAGCGCTTTCAGCGCGATAACTGCCGCATCCACATTGGTTCCCTTGGAATCGTTGTAGAATTTCACGCCATCCACCAGGCCGCAGTACTCAATTCGATGCTCCACACCCGGGAACTCCACGATGGCTTCCCGAATGGACTCCGGATCCACCCCGGCGAAGAAGCTGATTGCCGCCGCCGACAACGCGTTCTCCACGTTGTGATCGCCGATAATCTTCAGATCGTGAATGCTGCAGATTGGCCGAACGATTCCGTTTTCATCTCGGATGACCATCTCGTCATCCTGAAGGAAGGCACCCATTTTCAGTTCTTCTTTTCGGCTAAAAGGAACCACGGTGGCTTTGCATTTTTCCGCCAAGGCGAAACAAGTCTTGTCATCGTAGTTAATCACCAGATAATCGTTTTCATCCTGATTTCGGAACACCTGCGCCTTTGCCGCTCCGTAAGCTTCCATGGTCTTGTGGCGATTCAGATGATCCGGTGTCAGATTCAAGATAGCTGAAACCTTTGCATGAAATTCCTTCACCGTCTCCAACTGGAAGCTGCTGGCTTCCGTCACCATCCATTCATCCTCCGTGGATTCCAGTGCTTTTGAAACCACTGCCACACCGATATTTCCTACGACTGCCGTCTTGCGGCGTGCCTTTTCGAAGATTTTGCCTACCAAGGTCGTTGTGGTGGTCTTTCCGTTGGTGCCGGTAATGGCAATGAAGGTTCCCTTGCTCAGGCGATACGCCAACTCCAGCTCACCGATGACCTCGACGCCGGATAATCTCGCTTCCTGCAGAAATGACAGGTCCGGTGACACGCCGGGGCTGATTACGACCAAATCATATTCGCCCATGTTATCCGGATTGCATTCAAAGAGCGCAGGAACGCCCTCTTTTTCCAGGTATTTTGCAAACTTTGGATCCACGACATCCACCGTGCGCACATCCTGTGCCACCACCTGTGCGCCCAGCTTGTGCAGCTCCTGAACCGCCGCCTTGCCGGATTTCCCCATTCCCACTACAAGAATTTTTTTACCTTTCACTTCATCTCTCATCATCTCTGCGCCTCCTTATCTAAATCGTTCCGAAGTATGCAATCACACCCAGAACCGCTGTTACTGCACAAAACATATACACTACGTTGTATTCTTTCATTCCGCCCAACTCGAAGTGATGGTGCAGCGGAGCCATTCGGAAAAATCTCTTCCCGCCGGTCTTCCGGAAGTACGCCACCTGGATGATTACCGAAAGGGCTTCCAGCACGTAGATTAATCCCACCAGCGGAAGGAGGAATTCTTTTCCCGTTACCACTGCGATTCCGGAAAGTACGCCGCCCAGTGCCATGGAACCGGTATCACCCATGAAGATTTTCGCCGGATAGTGATTGAACAGAAGAAATCCAATCAATGCACCCGCCACCACGGTTCCGCTGACGGTCAAAATGGTGTCTCCATCCTTCCATCCGATGACGGCAAAGGTTATTCCCACAATGGCAGTCACGCCAGCAGCCAGTCCATCCAGTCCATCGGTGAGGTTCACCGCATTTGACATGGCGATTTCCACGAACATTACAAACGGAATGTACAGAAGTCCAAAGCTTACGCCGATCTTCAGAAACGGAATGAACAGGTCTTCCCGTCCGGTCCGCATCATATAGAACGCCAGGCCGATGCTGAACACGGCCTGCATGATCAGCTTCTGCTTTGCCGTTAATCCCAGATTTTCCTTTTTGGCGATTTTGTTGAAGTCATCGATAAATCCGATTGCCCCAAAAGCAAGCATCGTCAGAACGATGGCCACCGCGTCCCGCACCAGGTGCGGACTTGCCCAGGATTTGAGCGGGTCTGAAACCCGAACCATGAATATCGCCATTCCGGCTGCAATGCCAATGAAGATGGCAATTCCGCCCATCGTCGGTGTACCTTGCTTCTTGAGGTGAGCCTTCGGGCCTTCCTCCCGGATATACTGACCGAACTGTTTCCGATGGAAGTACGGAATTAATCCGTAGGTCATCAGTGCGGTAATCGCCAGGGGCATAACGAAATATAGAATTACGTCCAATAGTGTCATTTTTCTTTTTATCCTTTTCTTTATTTTATTTCCGTTCCTATTGTACTACTCTGTGATTGCTGTGACAAATTTTTCCAGTTCCATGGAACGAGATGCCTTCACGTAGACCAAATCGCCGGCCTGAAGCATCGGGCGAACGGCTTTGGCAGCATCTTCCCGGTCCTCATAATACAGAACCTGCAAATCCGAAGATGCCGATTCTCCCCCTTCTGCAATGGCTTTGCCGTTCTCACCGATGGCCACCAGAATATCCACCGGCTTGGAAGCCGCGTATTCCCCTACGCTTCGGTGGAGCTGTTCCGAGTGATCTCCCAGCTCGAACATGCTTCCCAATACAGCGATTTTTCTCTTTCCCGGACTGTTCACCAGCACGTCGATTCCGGCCTTCATGGATTCCGGACTGGCATTGTAGGTATCGTTGATGACAGAGTAGTCCGTCCCTTTCACCACGCTGAGCCGGTTTGCGTTCGTCTCCACCTCGCAAAGCGCTTCTACGGACTCTTCCATGGTTATTCCAAAGACTTCTCCGATAGCCATAGCCAAAACCGCATTCCCCAGGTTGTGGGCACCGATAACCGGCAGTTTGAGGGTAACCGTCTCGTCACCGTGGGTCACATTGCATTGAACGCCCTCAATGCCCCGGTCACGAATATCCGAAAGATGATAATCCTCGCCGCCTTTCGAACCCACCGTAACGATTCTCGCATCGGAGGGCTGATGGCGCTGCGCATTTTCTTTTGTGAGAATATCGGAATCCGTATTGATTACCAATGTATTCTCCAGAGTGAATCCGGTGGATACTCGAAGTTTCTCTTCCAGAAGCTTCTCCCGAGTGCCGTACACCTCCAGGTGGGAGGTGCCCACGTTGGTGATTACGGCTGCCTCCGGCTTCGCAATCCGGGACAGCTCACCCATGGCACTGCCGTAGCCTGCACCCATTTCAATGACCGCAACCTGAATGTCTTCCGCAAAGGAAAATGCCGTCAGAGGAATTCCGAATTCGCTGTTCAGATTTCCCGGTGTCTTTCCCGTGCGGTAGCGGCTTCGCAGTACGCTGTAGAGAAATTCCTTTGTGCTTGTTTTCCCCACGCTTCCGGTCACGCCCACCTTTCGGAGACCGCTCCAGTCATCCAAATATTTTTCGCCCAGGTCCATCAGCGCCAAACGGGTATCCGGTACCAGAATGACATTCACATCTTTCTTCGCACCCATCTTTTCCGCCCAATCCGAATCGGACACCACCACATTCCGGCATCCTTTCTCATATACATCCGGCAGAAACCGGTGTGCATCGGCTCGCTCTCCGATGATGGCAAAGAACAGGCATTCCACCGGGATATCCCGGGAGTCAATGGACACGGCGGTGACGCTGTCGTGTCGGTTTCCCTCTGCCCTTGCGTATATTTTTCCTTTTACCGCCTCTGCAATGTATTCCAGATTCGTTCGCTTCATTTTCTTTCGTTCCTTTTTCTTAAAATTTTATTTGCTGTACAGATATACCGTGCTGTGCGGGGATACTTTCGTTCCGGATTTCGGATACTGATCCACCACGTGGAAGGATTTCCCGCTGTCCGCCGGTACCGCCTTGTATTTCAATCCCCTTGCGGAAAGATAATTGATGGCACTCTTGCTGTTCATTCCGGTGACCTTCGGAACAATCACCTTGGTCTCCTGATCTCTTCTTTCATTCTTGGCGTATTTCTTGCTGACGCCCAGATACGGAAGTACACCGGACATAATCCGTTTCACGATTGGGCCCGCATTCACCGCACCGAATTCGCTTCCCTTCGGACGGGTCACCATGACCAGCACCGTCACTTGAGGGTCGTCCATTGGTGCCATTGCGATAAAAGAAGCCACCGTATCGTGGGAGTATCCGCCGTTGGATGCGATATTCGCCGTTCCGGTCTTGCCGCCGATACGGTATCCCGGGATGTAGGCTGCGCCGCCGCCGCCCTTCTCCACGTAATACTGCATGATTTCCCGCATCTTGTCCGCCACTTCCGTAGATACCACCTTTCGAACCTTGGTATCCTTTATGGTCCGTACCGTCTTTCCGTCGCTGTCCAAAATCTTCTGAACCACCTTCGGTTTCATCAGGTTTCCGTCATTTCCCAAAGCGTTGATGGCACACATCAGCTGAATCGGCGTGATGGCGATACCCTGGCCGAAGCCGGTGGTCGCCAGATCCACATCTCCCAGATTGGTCGGATTCTTTACGATGGAATTTCCCTCTCCCGGCAAATCAATGCCGGTCTTGTCATCGAAACCAAAGAGGTCGATATAGTCGTAAAATCTCTTGGATCCCATGTTCAGGGCCACCCGAGCCATTGCCGGGTTGCAGGAATTTCCCACCGCCTGCTTCAGGGATTCTGTGCCGTGGGCCGTTCCCCAGCAGTTGATCTTCGTTCCGTTTACCACGATATACCCCGGGCACTTGTACCGGGATTTCCGATTCGCACTGCCGGAATCCAAAGCCGAGGCTGCCGTTACTAACTTGAAGGTGGAACCCGGTTCGTAGACCCCGCTGATAATCGGATTCGTCCACATCCGGCTCAGGTACTTACTCTGCTTGGAATCGGATAGTTTGCTGAACTGCTTTAATGCATACGGATCTGACGGTTCATACGGATTATTCGGATCGTAACTCGGATAGTTCACCATGGCCAGCACATCGCCGGATTTCGGACTCATTATAACACAGCTGATGGATTCGGCACGGGTCTTCTTCTCTCCGGCTGCCACCGCCTCCTCTGCGTAATTCTGAATCACTCCGTCAATGGTGGTGACGATGCTCTTGCCGTCTTCCGCCTGATAGTATTTTCGATTTCCGTTGAACAGGGTATTCCCCTGACTGTCGGTGGTGCTGAGTTTTCGTCCTTTCACACCGGTGAGCAGTGCGTTGTACTGGTACTCCAGCCCGCTTCTTCCGCTGTTGTTGGAATCCACGAAACCGATAACGTGAGAAGCGAAGTCCTTGTTCGGATAACTCCGGGCCATGGAAGTCTTCACCACCACGCTGTCATCGTACAGTTTCTGAAGCGCCTTTACATCATCTCTTCTCAGGCCGTCCGCCAGCTTAATTAGGTTGTCCTTGTTTTCAAATTTTTCCTTGAGCTCCTTCTCGCTGAGCCCGGTGTATTTCGACATATTCTTCAGGACTTTCTTTCGTTCGTCCTCTGTAATTTTCTTATCCTTGTACAGACTTTGGGAATACACATACAGCTCGTATTCCGTTACGCTTTGTGCCAGCGGATTCATATTGGCATCGTAGATCGTTCCCCGCACCGGATCGATGGTGGTATCCTGATCCTGCATCTCCGTGGCCTTTTCGTTCAAATCGTCTCCCCGAACAATCTGCCAATAGGCCAGCCGGAATGTCAGAACCGAAAACATCAGCACCACCAGCATGAATCCGATGCCCAGCCTCCGCCGATTCTCATCCACCACCCCGGTTCTCCGGGACATGGCCTCATCTATTCTCTTTTTCTTCGTACTTTTACGGGGTTTGTTGCTCATTCCTTATATCCACAAAAAACCACTACCCCGAAAAGACGGAGTGTGGTTTCAATTATCCATGAAATTAGTTATAGGCTTCTTTCTTTATCGTGTCCGCCAGACTGCTTCCTTGTTTCTTCTCATCCCGAATGGTGATGTAGTTGCTCTCGTCCGGCTGAACCATCCCATACTTTTTCGTGGCAATCGTTTCCACCTTCTCAATGCTGGTGGCATCGTTAATCTGTTCGTTCAGCGAATCGATTTCCGCCTGAAGAACGTCATTTCGTGCTGCCAGGGTGTTGTTCTGCTGCTGCAGATTCGTGGAATACGCTGCCATAAAAACAATTCCCAGGAGCAGCAGAGCACCGCACAGAATATATTTAATTGCGATTTTGTATTGTGCTGCAGCTGCCTGTGTCGTCGTCTTTGTTCTTCGTCTTGCAGCTGCTTTTCGGCCGGTATTTACCGCTGTACTCATTGCTTCCTCCTGTATATTATTGATATCTTTCTATATTTTCTCTATGACGCGCAGTTTTGCACTCCGCGCTCTCGGATTCTCCTCCAGTTCCCGTTCTCCCGGGGCAATTGGCTTTCGAGTGACCTTTCGCACATCCGGCTTCTTTCCGCACACGCACACCGGAAATTCCGGCGGACAGGTGCACGGATTCAGCCGAGCGTTAAAGGCTTCCTTTACCATCCGGTCTTCCAGTGAATGGAAGGTGATGATGGCCAATCTGCCGCCCGGAGCCAGTATATCCGGAAGGTGCTCCACCGCCGTCTTCAAATGTTCCAATTCTCCGTTTACCTCAATTCGAATGGCCTGGAACGTCCGTTTTGCCGGATGCGGCCCGTTTCGTCTTGCCGAAGCCGGAATGGCCGCTTTAATCACCTCCACCAGCTCCCCGGTGGTTTCAATCGGCTTCTCCTCTCGGCGGCGAACGATAAACTGTGCAATTCGAGATGCCCACCGTTCTTCTCCATATTCCTTGATGATTCGGTGGAGTTCTTTTTCATCGTATTCATTGACTACGTTGTATGCCGTAAAACTGTCGTCCTCATTCATCCGCATATCCATCGGCGCATCGTGCATGTAGGAAAATCCCCGTTCCGCCGTATCCAGCTGAAACGAGGATACGCCCAGATCCAACAGAATTCCGTCCACCGGCCGTCCTGCCGTTTCCAGAATTCGATCCACCTCGGAATAGTTGGAATGGAGAAATATTTTTTTACAAGAATAAGGTTCCAAACGCTTTTGGGAGGCTTCCAGCGCGGCCGTATCCCGGTCCACTGCCAGGAGTGTGCCCGCTTCGGATAACCGTTCGCAAATTCCGGAAGAATGCCCGCCGCCGCCGGTGGTTCCGTCCACATAGAACCCATCCGGCCGGATGTTCAAGGATTCCATTACTTCGTCGTATAGTACCGGTACATGTCTGAATGTCATTTTCGCCTCTATATATCGTATTCTTCTAACTTTGCAATAAATTCTTCGTCGTTGAACATGTTCTCACTTTCGGAGTCGTTGTAGACCTCCTTGCTCCACACCTCAATCTTATCCATAGCGCCCAAAGTAATCAGATCCTTCGTGATGGAAGCGTAGTTCTTGAGGTTCTGGGGAATCAGGATTCGTCCCTGGGAGTCCAGCTGACACTCACTGGCATTGGAAAAGAACTCCCGGATGAACCGCCGCATATCCCGATCCGTCTGACGGAGCTTTCGCATCTTTGCCACCAGCTCGTCCCAATCCTCCATGGTGTAAATGTAAAGACAGGTATCAAAACCACGGGCCAGCATGCATTTGCCGCCCAGCTGATTCCGATACTTCGACGGAACAATCATTCTATTTTTATTGTCAATAGAATTTTCATAAGTTCCCGTGAACATAGCTGCCTTCCTAAATTTTCATACACGTCTCGACTGTAATTCAATATATGCCCCATTTTAAACCACTTCACCCCACTTTTCAACAAAAACCACCAAAAAACATATTTCCTCCCCCCTTTTCCATAAAAAAAGAACCGCCGCATTGCTGCAGCGATTCTCGCACTTCTGCATATTCCGTTATTCCCAACGTTTCAATCCGAATACCGCATGGACATTGTCTTCCCCGTTCGCTTCGGTTTTGAAATAGACGATTTTATCCGCACGCGGGTCCATTTTTCCCGGGTCCAAAAAATCACTTCGAAGGATTTTCAGTTCACTGCCCAGCGGCGCCTCGTGAACGAACCGCATGTTCAGGGAAGTGATGCAGTATTCCTCCACATTCGGAATGCAATCGTACAAACAGTTGTAATACCGGGCGTTGTTCATGTGCCCGTTAATGTCAGTCAGCGTTAGAGTTACCGGCACCGTTCCGCCGTCCTTCCATTCCATCGTCTTTGGAATCCGAAATCTCGTCGGAATTCCCATCACCGGTTCCCGGTCCTCCGGGTAGGAAGACATGTCATACTCACTCTGAAGCACCAGTTTCCGGGTATCCACGTCCACCAGCGCCCAGTTGCTGTATGCTCGCGCCACCAGATTCCCCTCCAAATAGAGCTCATACGCCCGTGGAAAATTCGCCGCCTTCGCCGGAACGACCCAGGTATCGCAGTCCACATGGGCATACTTGTATACCGGCCGCATTATTTCCACGCTCATGCGGCTAACCACAAAAGCTTTCCGCTCTTCCCGGTAGATCAATCCGTAGTCTTTATCCGTATCGTGCATCTGATGATCTGCCGTTTCCTGGAGATACTGCACCAGTGCCGTCGGCGTCAACGCATCGTGACGGTCGATTTCATAAGATCTTGTCTCAAAAGACTTTGTATATTTCATCCGTTTTACCCCTTATATCTGAACCAGTTGTCCGGTGATTCCCTCCGCATCCCGAGATGCCAGGAATCGCACCGTACCGCCCAATTTCGGTTCCGCTTCTTCCCGATTCGAAAGAAGCAATCCATTCACACGAATTCGCTTATCCCGCAGCGAACGAGCCAGGGACTGAATCATCCCCTTCAGGGCCGACTGCAGCATGTTCTCCGCCAAAGACATCGGTTCGGACGTTTCCCAATCCGAATCCCCGGATTGCAACAGAACAATCACGCTTCCCCCTTCCCCCATCAAGGGCAGCATGGTCTGCAGGTAGAAACCCACGGCATCCAAATTCTTCATAATGCTTTCCCGGTCTTTGCTCCAATCTTCTGCCGGCTGTTCTCGATTCAGTTCTGGAAGAATGTTGCACACCAACGTATCCAGCCGGTCCTCCATGAATTCTTTCACCACATCTGCGGCAAACTCCATGGAATTCCGATTAAACACGTTGCATTTGATGTTCAGCGCCCCGGTTTCCCGGCTCAGTTCCAGCGCTTCCTTATATCGATCCCGACAGAAAAAGGCGGTGGTGGCTCCCCGATCGGTAAAAGCACGCACCAACGATTCTCCTCGGCTTCCGGTTCCCTCTGCAATCAGGACATGCCGGCTTTTTTTATTCTCACTTTCCAGAAGCATTCTGACTTCCTCCCTTTCGGCCCCATGTGTGACTCATAATTTCACTTACATTATACACCGAAACGAAGGCATCCGGATCCACCTTATCGATTAAATTAATCAGGGTCACGTATTCCTGACGATTTACGATGATGTTCAATTCCTTGTAGTGGTGGTAGTCGAATGCACCGGTTGCCTCGTAGAAGGTCGCACCGCTGTACATCACGTTGATGACGTAATCCCGAATTTCTTCAATATGATCCGATACCACGCACACCTTCTTCTTGATGCTGAAACCAAAGAGGAAGTGATCCAGGATGATTCCCTGGAAATAGGTTCCCAGAATACTCAGTAATCCGGTCTTGATATCGTAGATGAAAATGGATGGGATTGCTACCGCCATTCCGCAGACGGACATCGCGGTTCCCAGCTCCATATGGAAATATTTATTCATAATTTTGGTGATTACATCCAGTCCGCCGGAGGATGCGTTGTTCATAAACAAGAGGGATGCTCCCAGTGCATAGAGGAACAGGTATCCCAGCATATCCAAGAATTGATCGTCCATCAATGACTGCATGTTCGGGTAGATTTTCTCCAGAATCCGAATCACGATTGGCAGCAGAATGGACGGATACAGAGTTCGATATGTGAACTCCTTTCCCACAAAAACAGCGGACAGCAGCAGGCAGATTCCGTTCAGAATAATCAGAAGGGTACCTACCGTCATCGGAACGAATTTTGCAATCAACACTGCCAGACCGGAGATGCTTCCTACCGCCAAATGGCTTGGAGTCAGAAAGAAAAACACCGCAAAGGAAGCGATAATGGTTCCAATTGTAATAATAATATAATCCTGAATGCGCTCTTTTGTACTTTTCACCAAATTTCTCCTTTATTCAAAACAAGAATTTATCTTCAGCCAACAAAGGATTATACCATTTGTTATAAAAAAGTCATGTTCTTTTTTTAATACATTCTTAACAATTTGAACGCTCCCGGCTCTTCATTTTTGAAAAAAGGTGTTGATGATGGAATTCTTATTCCGTCATCAACACCAAAAAGCATCGAACGATTATTCTTCTTTTCCGTCCCAGCAGTAGGTGCACAGGTTTTCCACCGGAATGCCAACGGATTCCAGCATATCCTCCAGGCGGTTGTACTGCAGGGTATCATATCCCTGCTGCTTCCGAATCACTTCAATCATGTTCTGATATTTCTCGCTGTCCGGATTCAGGTAATCACCCAATTCATCGTCCTCCATGTGACGGCCTTCCAGCTCATCAATGGCTCTTCTGGCAATCAGTTCCAGCGCAGAGCGGGAACGGGAGAAGTTGAGATATTTGCAGCCGAACAGGATTGGCGGACATGCCGGACGAACGTGAATTTCTTTCGCCCCGCAGGAATAGAGGTACTTAGCCTTTTCCGCCAGCTGGGTGCCTCTGACGATGGAGTCGTCAATCAGCACAATTCTCTTATCCTTAATCAGTTCCGGAACCGGAATCAGCTTCATCTTTGCGATGAAATCCCGCTTGGTCTGAATGGTCGGCATGAAAGATCTCGGCCAAGTCGGAGTGTATTTGATAAACGGACGGGAATACGGCAGTCTGGCCTCATTGGAATATCCGATGGCGTGTGCCACGCCGGAGTCCGGAACGCCCGCAACGATATCCACATCTTCTCTCTTCAAGGTATCTCGATGGGCAATCGCCGCACCACAGCGATGTCTCATGGCCTCCACGGAAATATCTTCATAAGAAGATGCCGGATAACCGTAGTATACCCACAGGAACGTGCAGATCTTCATCTTCTTTCCCGGTTCTGCCAGAACGGTCACGCCGTCGCTGGTCATGATGTCGATTTCTCCCGGACCCAGGTTCTTGTAATCTTCGTATCCCAGATTCAAATACGCAAATTCCTCGAAGCTGGCGCAGTATCCGGTGTCCTTCTTTCCGATGGCCAACGGCGTACGACCCAACTTATCCCGCACGCAGAAAATTCCCCGCTTGGTCATAATCAGCATGCTCATGGATCCTTCAATCACGTCCTGCGCATGGCGGATGCCGTCAATCATATTATCTTTCTCGTTAATCAGGGCTGCCACCAGTTCTGTGGTATTGATGTCTCCATCTCCCATTTCCATGAACTGGGTCGTTCCGTTATCAAACAGCTTCTGCAGCAATTCCGCCTTATTGCTGATCTTTCCAACGGTGGTAATGGCAAAGGTTCCGTGGTGGGAGCGCACCGTCAAAGGCTGCGGTTCATAATCCGAAATAGATCCCATGCCCATGTTTCCCTTCATGCGAGATACATCGGCATCGAATTTCGTTCTAAAAGGAGAATTTTCAATATTATGAATGGCCCGATCAAATCCATTCTCTCCGTACACTACCAATCCGCCACGTCTGGTTCCCAAATGAGAGTGATAATCCGTTCCGAAAAACAAATCAAACACACAATCTTCTTTCAACGTCGCTGCAAAAAAACCGCCCATACGAAACCCCTTTCCTGTCGTTTCATCTGTCTTGCATCTAAAACCTAATACAAGGTATTGTATCACCCCCCGACGAAATTGACAACAGAAAAAGGACCGCTTTTGCAGTCCTTTTCCAATGAATCGGTATTCGTATGTTCTTTAAAGCGGGCAGATTACATCATGCCGCCCATGCCGCCGCCGGCAGGCATTGCCGGTGCCGGAGTATCCTCTTTGATTTCCGTAATTCCTGCTTCTGTGGTAAGGAGCATGCCGGAAACGCTTGCTGCATTCTGCAGTGCGGAACGGGTTACTTTTACCGGATCCACGATGCCGGCATCAATCATGTTTACATACTCGTCGCTTGCGGCGTTGAATCCGATTCCTTCCGGAGATTCTTTTACCTTGGATACCACAACGCTGCCTTCGAAACCGGCGTTCTCCGCAATCTGACGAACCGGCTCTTCCAGTGCTCTCTCAACAATCTTCGCACCGGTTCTCATATCGCCTTCCAGGCTGTCTGCATACTCAGTAACTGCCGGAATTGCACCGATCAGTGCTACACCACCGCCTGAAACGATGCCTTCCTCTACCGCAGCTCTGGTTGCGTTCAGTGCATCTTCCAGTCTCAGCTTCTTATCCTTCAGCTCGGTCTCCGTTGCTGCACCGGCATTGATTACCGCAACACCACCGGCCAGCTTTGCCAGTCTCTCCTGAAGCTTCTCGCGGTCGAAATCGGAAGTCGTCTCTTCTGCCTCTGCGCGGATGGAATCGATTCTCTCCTTAATCTCGGTGCGGCTGCCGTTTCCGTTGACGATAACGGTGCGATCTTTGTTGACCTTAACGGTTTCCGCTCTGCCCAGCATATCGATGGTGGTCTCCTTCAGCTCGTAACCCAGCTCCTCGCTGATTACGGTACCGCCGGTCAGGATGGCGATATCCTCCATCATGGCCTTTCTTCTGTCGCCGAATCCCGGAGCCTTTACAGCAACGACATCCAGGGTTCCTCTCAGCTTATTGACAACCAGAGTAGCCAGTGCTTCGCCTTCTACGTCATCTGCAACGATCAGCAGCTTGCTTCCGGATTTCATGATATCCTCCAGCAGCGGAACGATTTCCTGAATGTTGCTGATTTTCTTGTCGGTCAGCAGGATGTATGGGTGATCCAGAACGGCTTCCATCTTCTCGCTGTTAGCAGCCATGTATGGGGACAGATAACCTCTGTCGAACTGCATACCTTCTACAACGTCCAAAGTGGTTCCCAGAGACTTGGATTCCTCAACGGTGATGACACCGTCTTTGCCCACCTTGTCCATGGCTTCCGAAATCAGTCTGCCGATTTCCTGGTCGCCGGCGGATACGGAAGCAACCTGTGCGATGCTCTCCTTGTCGTCTACTTTCTTTGCGCTGTTCTTCAGATAATCTACAGCAACTTCAACGGCACCGTCGATACCTCTCTTCAGAACCATTGGATTTGCACCGGCAGTGACGTTCTTGAATCCTTCTCTTACGATTGCCTGTGTCAGAAGGGTTGCAGTGGTAGTACCGTCACCGGCCACATCATTGGTCTTGGTGGCAACTTCTTTGACCAGCTGTGCACCCATGTTCTCTACCTGATCTTCCAGCTCGACTTCCTTTGCGATGGACACACCGTCATTGGTAATCAGTGGGGATCCGTAAGACTTCTCAATCAGAACGTTTCGTCCCTTCGGTCCCAGTGTAATCTTAACGGTGTCTGCCAGCTTATCCACACCTGACAGAAGCTTTCTTCTGGATTCTTCTCCGTAAAACAAATCTTTAGCCATTTTTCTATCCTCCTATATCAATCGGCAGTTACTCGATTACTGCCAGAATATCTTTCTGTTCCATAATGGTATATTCCACACCTTCGTGTTTCAAATCCGTGCCGCCGTAACGAGAGAAAATTACGTGGTCTCCCTCTTTCAGCTGCATCTTCTCGTCCTCAGTTCCGGGACCAACTGCTACAACAACCGCCTGCTGAGGTCTTTCCTTTGCACTGCCGGAAAGAATCAATCCGCCTTCGGTCTTTTCCAATGCCTCGTCCTTCTTTATAACTACTCTTGCGCCCAATGGCTTAATTCCTAAACTCATTCCAGTTTCCTCCTCTATTATCTTTTTCTGTTAGCACTCATATTAATCGAGTGCCAACTTTCAAGAATTATTCTACTCACCTGCTCCTAGGATGTCAACCTCTTTCCTCGGAAAAAATGTGAAGTTATCTTCATTTTTCTATTTCCGCTTCTCCCGCTCGCTCTTTCGGATGTACACGTCCTTCACCTGAATATTCACATGTCCCAAAGAGAAGGAGGTCATGGTGCGAAGCACCTGCCAGATTTCCTGCTGGAACATGATGCAGTGACGACCGGCGCCCGGGAACTTTCGAATTCGCACTTCCACCACCAGGTTGAATCCGGACACATTTCCGTTATGGTAGAAATTCAGCACCTTAATGCACCCCCGATGGGCTTCCGCCGCAATCATGATAATATCCCGAATGGCTTCCTCTCGGATTTCAAACTTTCCGGAATAGCTGAACGGCGGCCGCACGATGGTCCGTTCTTTTCCGGATTCCTCCTGTAATGCCCGGCTGCGGAAGAATCTCGTTGGATTCAAGATGTATCCCGCAAAATTACGTTTCAATTGACCCATCGGTACCGGAATGGCATGCTCTCCGCCCTGCATCCGATGTTCTCCTGCCACCTTTCGCTGTTCTTCCGTCGTAAAATCTTCGATGTACATGCGGTGATTCGGCGCCGGAAGTTCCAGGGCATCCAGAATCCAATTCACCATTCGATCCGAAGTTCCGATAACCATCAATTTATCCGGATTTAATTCCAAGAGCTTTTTTCGAACTTCTTCCCGGTGGTCATCGTAGTTGAACAGTGCGGTTCGCATCGCCGCCGCCTTCGACGAGCATTCCTTTGCGGAACGACCGGCAGCGATTCCGCCCCGGTAGATCAGCAATCCATCATCAATGATGGCATCGATATGTTTTTCCCGGCATATTCTTGCCGCACTGTAGCTTTTTCCGGTTCCGCTTTTTCCTGTAAAAGAATATATTTCCATTGTTAAGTTATCCTTACTAAAGTTAAGTTTACAAAACTACCAAACAGGTGTTATAATCAACTCATAAATACTATAAAGGAGGTACAGTCATGGCTTATGTAATCAGCAGTGAGTGCATCGGTTGTGGAGCTTGTGCCGCTGGATGCCCAGTAGAAGCAATCAGCGAAGGTTCCCCATATGTTATCGATGCGGATGCATGCATCGATTGTGGTGCTTGTGCAGATACATGTCCTGTAGGTGCACCTGCAGAAGCTTAGTTCTTCAAGACATTCTATCATGCATGATTTATTATTAGAAAATCCCGTAGCGTTTGCTACGGGATTTTCTTTTATGCATTCATTTCGAATTAACGATTTTCCTTCTCCTTGCTGCTGATTAAGAACGACAGCGTGTGCAAACTCTCACTCAAATGTACATTCTCAATGGCAATACGTTCCGGAATATCCAAATCAATCGGTGCAAAGTTCCAAATACCTTCTACACCGCCGCGAACCAATGTATCCGCCACTTCCTGTGCGTTATCCTTTCCGCAGCAGATAATTCCGATATCGATATTGTTGTTTCGAACGTAGTCCTCCAGCTCGGAAGAGTTCTGAACCTTTACGCCGTTAATTGCCAATCCAACAATAGTTGGATTCACATCAAAAAGACCTACAATGCTGAATCCAAACTTGTAGTTCAGGATGTGATTGGTAATCGCCTGTCCTAGATGGCCCACACCCACGACAACGGTCTTGTACTCTCTGTCCAGTCCCAGAATTTTGTTAATCTCCGCATACAGATGATCTACACTGTATCCGTATCCCTGCTGACCAAATCCGCCGAACGTATTCAAATCCTGACGAATCTGAGATGCCGTATAACCAATCAATTCACTTAGTTCGTTGGAAGAAATTTTCTTCACTCCACGGCTTCGAAGATCTCCCAAATATCTTCTGTACCGTGGAAGACGCCGGATGATGGCGTTCGAAACTCTCGTATTATTTTTCATACTTTAACCAACCTTCTTTCTGAATTCTATTTCACAGCAGACAAACCACAACCCCATAAATTATTCTTCGTGGTCATCCACGTATTCCACCAGGTCACGTACGGTCTCAAATTTCTCTGCTTCCTCATCCGGAATTTCCAAACCGAAAGTTTCCTCAATTCCCAGAATGATTTCCACCATATCCAATGAGTCGCCCTCCAGGTCCTTCATCAGATTTGTGTCCATCTCTACCATATCTTCGTCAATACCAAGCTGCTCTACAATCAGTTCTCTGATTTTTTCAAATGTCATCACATTTTCCTCCGTTTAATTTATCACATTGTTAATTATAGTGAAAATAAGTGCTTTATGCAAGTTTTTTTATTGAAGTTCCATCCATTCCTCGTATTGTACTTCCAATTCCGCCTTATATTGTTCCAATAACGCCCCTTTTTCCTGAAGGAGTTCTACATTGGACATGTTCTCCGGAGCACAGAGAAGCTCTTCGGTCTCCTGGATTTTGGCTTCCAAGTCCTCAATGATTCCTTCCAGCTCCATAATGCGGCGTTCCTGCCGCCGCTGCTCCGCTTCCTGCTCCTTCCGAAGTCTCCGTTCTTCTTCGGCAGACAGTTCTCCGTCAGACGTACTCTTGGATTTCTCCCCGGAACTTTCTGCCGCCTTCCGTTCTTCTTTTTTCTGAAGATAGTAATCGAAACGCCCTTTGTATTCCACGATTCCATCGGTCGTCAATTCAAAGATTCGGGTCGGGAGCTTCTGCAGAAGATAACGGTCGTGGGAAACGATAATCAGGGTTCCCTCGAAATCCAGCAGTGCATCCTCTACCACCTCTTTGGCATCGATGTCCAAATGGTTGGTTGGTTCGTCCAGAATCAGGGTATTGGCACCGGACAGCATCAGTTTCAGCAGGGAAAGCTTTGCCTTTTCGCCGCCGGACAGGCTGCGAATCTGCTTAAACACATCATCCCCGCGGAACAGGAACCGTCCCAGAATCGACCGCATCTCCGTATCCGTATACAGATGATAGGCATTCTTCATCTCTCCCAGCACCGTTTCATTCTCATCCAGAAGAAGCTGTCCCTGATCGTAATATCCGAAATTCACGTTGTGACCGATTTTCAGATATCCCCGGTCCGCCTGCTCCTTTCCCATCAGAATCCGAAGCAATGTGGTTTTGCCCACACCGTTATCCCCGATGATGCAAATCCGTTCTCCCTTCTTGATGTCGAAGGAGACGTGATCGAACAGCTTCCGTTCGCCGAAGGATTTCTCCAAATCCTCCGCCAGCATCACATCGTTGCCGCTCTTGTATTCTGAGTGGAAAGTGAGTTTCATCCGATTGTTTTCCGTTACCGGCCGATCTTTCACTTCCATATGCGCCAGGCGCTTCTCTCTGGATCTTGCCCGGTTCACCAGCTTTTCCGTGCCGTGTCCTTTGAAACGGCGGATAATCTCTTCCTGCTTCTCGATTTCCTTCTGCTGCTTCTCATATTCCCGCAGCGCCACTTCCATCCGCTCTTCGTGCTTAATCAGATACTCGGAGTAATTTCCCCGATAATCCGTCAGATGACATCGGCTCACCTCGAAAATCCGATTCACCAGCTGGTCCAAGAAGTACCGGTCATGGGATACCACGATAATCGTTCCCTTGTACGCCTTCAGATATTGTTCCAGCCATTCCAGCATCCGAAGATCCAGGTGGTTGGTGGGCTCATCCAGCATCAGAATATCCGGCTGCTTCAGGAGCATGCAAGCCATGGCCAGACGAGTTCGTTCGCCGCCGGACAGCATGCTGATTTTTTTATCGTATTCCGATTCACCAAATCCCATATTGCGAAGTACGGACTTCAGCTCACTCTTATAGGTGTAACCGCCCTGCTCCTTGTACTTCTCCATGAGCGCGGTGTACTGTTCCAGATTCCGATTGAAATCCGGATGTTCGTGATCGGAAATGGCTTCTTCCAGCCGATGGATTTCCTTCTCCATCTCGTGGAATCGGGTAAAGGTTTTCTCCGCTTCCCGCAGCACCGTTCCCTCGGAAAAAAAATGATTTCTCTGTTTCAGGTATCCGACGGTATATCCGTTTCGTACGTAGAAGTTTCCGGTAGTCGGGGCGGCTTCGCCGGACAGAATCGACAGAAGCGTGGTCTTCCCCGCTCCGTTGGGTCCCACGATTCCGATTCGGTCTCCCTTGTTGATACTGAAAGACACATCTTCCAGTATCACATCCACTCCGTAACTTTTGCCAATTTCACTGGCCGACATTATCAGCATATCTGTAATCTAGAATTCCAAGCCCGGAATCGCATCCAGATCCGGACCGGCAAATTCTCCTTTCTTCATTTTGTAATAAGCGGAACACGCAATCATCACGCCGTTGTCCGTGCAGTACAGCGGCCGCGGCTGCATTACTTGAATTCCGTATTTCTCTCCTTCTTCCCGAATCATCTCCCGAAGACGTGAGTTGGAGGCCACGCCGCCGGCCATAACGATTCGATTCTGCCCGAATTCCCGGGCTGCGGATATCGCTTTGTTCACGATGACTTCCACCACCGCTTCCTGGAAGCTGGCGGCCATGTCCGCCACATTGATTTCTTTTCCCGCCTGTCTGCAGGAATTGATGTGGTTCAGGGCTGCCGTTTTCAACCCGCTAAAGCTAAAGTCGTAGCTCCCCGGCTCCAGATACACCCGCTTGAATTCGATGGCGTGGGGATCTCCCTCCTTTGCGGCCCGATCCACTTTTGGTCCGCCGGGATACCCCAGCCCAATAACCCGGGCCACCTTGTCAAAGGCTTCTCCCGCCGCATCATCTCGGGTTTCTCCCAGGGTTTCGCATTGATTGTAATCCTTTACAAAAACGATATTCGTATGACCGCCGGACACCACCAGTCCCATAAAAGGCGGCTCCAGTTCCGGATATTCCACGTAATTGGCCGCAATATGCCCGTGCATGTGATTCACCGCCACCAACGGAATATCCTTGGCAAAAGATATTGCTTTGGCGGCCGCTACGCCCACCAGCAGCGCGCCCACCAAACCCGGCCCGTAGGTAACGCCGACTAAATCCACCTCATTGATGGTAATCTGCGCTTCCTCCAAAGCCTGGGACAGCACCCCGTTAATATTCTCCAGGTGCCGCCTGGATGCAATTTCCGGGACTACCCCGCCAAATGCGGTGTGAATATCAATCTGGGATGAAATCACATTGGCCAATACTTCTCGGCCGTCGGCAACGATACCGATTGCGGTTTCATCACAGCTGGATTCAATTCCAAGGGTGATATGTTTTCCATTCTTCATAACATCATCTCATTCTCTATTTTAAAATTTTGCGCATCAGCAATGCGTCTTCTCCGTTATCGATATAGTACTTCTCCCGGCGTCCGATGACCTCAAAACCCAGCTTCTCATAAAGGTGAATCGCCGGTGCGTTGGATTCCCGAACTTCCAGACTGAATTCTTCATTATCATCCTGCGTCAGCCATCGTATCATGTAATCCATCATCTTCCGGCCAATGCCTCGGCCCCGGTATTCCGGCGCCACGGCAATGTTGTTCAGCTGCCCTTCTCCGGCAATCTGCCACACATCCATGTACCCGGCAAAACTTCCGTTCCATTCCGCAACGATAACCGTGGCCAATTCGTTTTCCTCCACGTCGTGACGAATGGACTCCAAACTCCAGGGGATGGGAAAGGTGATTTCTTCCAGATAAGCGATATCGGAAATATCTTCCGAAGCCGCCGGACGAATCAATAACGGTATTTCTTTTCGCGTATTATCCATGTATCTTACTGCTCAGTGTACCCGATTCCAGCCGCATCTCGGCTTCGCTTTTGCGCATGTAGTTCGGCATCAGTTTCTCGTAGGAAACCGTCTCCCCGGATTGTACCCGGCGAAGTGCCACCTGCGCTGCACTTTTTCCGTTCTGATACCGAACCGATTCCGGTGCAAAGGCATACATTTCCTCCGAGAGCTCCGTGGAAATAATGTCCCGGTAGGCATCAATTCCGTCTCCGGTGAAGAATACCGGTCCCTCCAGCTTCCGGATTTCGTTCAGCAGACCTTCAATCATATACTGTTTCTCCGGAAGAATCGGCTCCGGTCCGTCCGTTGTGGCCTTCCACAGTCCGGCATAGGTCTGGTGTCTCCGGGCGTTGATAATCGGGCAGATGTATTTCTCCCCGCTGCTGTTCTCCATTCCCTGATACGCCATGGCTTCCAAGGTGGACACCGAGACGCAGGGGAGATTCAGAACCTGTCCCAAAGTTCGGGCCGTCGTGACGCCGATTCGAATTCCCGTAAAGGACCCCGGACCCACAGAGGCTCCGATATGCGTCAAATCTGTTTTTTCAATACCGGCGTTCCGAAGGCATTCTTCCGTCAGCGTGATGATGTCCTTCAGATGATTCATCACATCGGAAGAAGAGGCCGTCCAGCAATTTCCTTCTTGATCGATCACTGCGGCCGATCCGTACTTACCGGTAGTCTCAAGTGCTAGAATATGCATTGATAAATTCGCTCTCCTTCTTTCTCTCCATAGCGGATTCGAATCAACAGGGAATCCTCCGGCAGGACATCTTCCACAATGTCCGACCATTCCACAATACTGATTCCGTCTCCGTAAAAATAGTCTTCCGCCCCGATATCCAGCAGTTCGTCCCCGGAACCAAGGCGGTACGCATCGAAGTGGAACAGTGGAATCCGGCCGCTTCGATGTTCTTTTACAATGTTGAAAGTCGGGCTGCTGATATTCTCGTGAATGCCCAGCCCTTCCGCTATGTACTTCGTCAGAGTGGTCTTTCCGGTTCCAAGATCTCCCTCCAGCGCCAGAACATCTCCCGGCTTCAGGTACGATGAAAGCTCGAGGCCGAAATCCCGGGTCTCGAGCTCATTGTGAACCGTCCAGTTGAAATTTTTCTTCTCTTCTAATTTCTTCCTGATTTCTTCTCTCATAGATTGCTTTAAGCTTCCGTTTCCATACAAAGTTTTTCCATCATAGCCGTGTAAATTCGCGTCATCTTCATTAGAGCCTCGATGCTGAGACGTTCATCCGGCTGATGCATCCGGTCTTCTTCCCCCGGGAACAGCGCACCGAACGCAACCATCCGTCGGAACACTTTGGCGTAAGTGCCGCCTCGATCCACGAACGGCTTGTTCTCGTCGTCGCCGGTTTCCTCCACGTATACGGAACACAAGGTCTGAATGAACGGATCGTCCACCGGTACGTAAGCCGGCTTGTCGTCCCCCTTCTTAATTAGCCCAATATTCGTTCCTTCCAGGGTTTTCTCTACCCCTTCGTAAACATTCTCTGAGGTATAGCTGATCGGATAACGAACATTCAATGTGACGGTCGCCACATCGTTGCTCAGTTCCATCATTCCCACGTTGCAAATCAGTTTGCCGGATGGTTCATCTTGGAATGCGCATTCCATATTCTCTCCGTGAAGCTTGAATCCGATGTGCTCATTATAATATCGAATCCATTCGGTAACTTCATCGCTGACGAAATCCAATCTTCCCAAGAAGGCCATCAGAATGCTAATGGCGTTCAGGCCCTTGTGCGGATCGGCACCGTGGGCGCTGATTCCGGTGGCTTCAATGGCCAGCGAAGTTCCCACCTTCCGGGTTTTCAGATTGTATCCGGTTTCCTTCGCAAAGGCTTCTGCCTTCGTGCGAATCGTGTCATATTCCCCATTGTCTCCCGATGCCACCACCGCCTTTGCGGTTCGCGGAACGATATTCGGGGCAAGGCCGCCGTTAATTTTCGACAGAACCAGTCCTTCTTTCGGGGAATACTTCTTCATCCGAGATGCCAGCTGGAACTTCATATTTCCCATCTCTCCGTTGGTCAGCGGAAACTCTCCGTCCGGAGTAATGCCGTAATCCGGCATCCGATCCTTTTCCAGATAGTAGTGCACGCTGTCCCGTCCGGTTTCCTCATCCAGCCCCAGGATCAGTCGAATGGTATCGGTCGGACGATATCCCGCTTCCTTGAGGGCTTTCATTCCGTACAAGCAGGCAATAACCGGTCCCTTGTCGTCCAAAGTGCCGCGGCCGAGCATCCAGCCATCGGCGATTTCAGCAGCATAAGGATCGAAGGTCCAACCATCACCCTCCGGAACGATATCCAGATGGCCGGCAATACCGAAAATTTGAGCATCCGGATTCTCGGATTTCCATTCAATATGACCGCAGTAGTGATCCCAGTCCTTTACCTCGAAGCCCAGTTCCTTTCCCAGCTTCAAGGTGTATTGATATGCTTCTTCCACGCCGGCGCCAAATGGATACACTTCGCCCTCCGGACTCCGGCAAGGCTCCGTCCGGACGCTGCGAATGCGAACCAGCTCTTGGAGCTTTTCCAGCATCTCCGCTTTATTCTTTTCGAGTATTTCTCTGTAAACCATAATTCCTCATTTCATCGATTTCTAATTAGTGTTCAATTTTCTTCATGCTGTCTGCCTTCGTTTTCGATTTCGTGACGTATGCGGAAACCAGTTTCCCATCTCTTACGGTAGAAATGTTCACCCGGCGCACCGGATTCCCATCCTGATCGAAGTTAAACACACCGGTAGCGCAGCGCAAGTCCTTCGTGTCGGCCAATGCATCTCGAATATCCGTCGGTTTCAAGCTTCGGGCATTGTTAATTGCATTGATGGTAATCATATACGCATCATACCCCAGTACCGTATTCTGCGTCGGAATGTCCCGCTGTCCATACCGATTCGCATATTTCACCAGGAACCGCTGAGTTTCAGCGGTAAATCCCGTCTCTGCGGTGCCGCCGGAATTCAGTACGTTATCGGATGTGAAGGAAATCTTAATCTGCGGATGTTTCTCTTTCATCTTCAGAAAATCTTCCGTCAGCCACTCCTGATTTCCCAGGAATCGAATATTTGTCATATTTCTTTTTTCAATTTGCTGATACAGAAGATCCGCCTTCTCCAGACCGATTGGCGAGAATACCACTTCTGCCCCGGATTTCTGAATTTGCTTTGCCAACTTCACCATATTGAACTCATCTATTCCGATGGATTCATCCAGTACCACCTCCGGTCCGGACTTCTTTCCCTCTTTCCGAAGGCGAGTCTTGAATGCCGACCGCATCTTTTCCTGGGTACTGTCATTCTGAATGGTAATGATGGCAACCTTCTTGGCGGAAAGCTCTTTGATGGTGTATTCCGCCAGACCGGTGCCTCTCTGGTCATATGTAATGCAGGCACGGAACGCATACGGATTGTTTTCCGTAATCAGCGGGTTGCTGGCCGAAGGGGTAATCATCGGAATTTTCGCCTTCCTCGCTTCTTCCGCGGCAATCATGGAATTCGCTTCTTCCGCACTCCCGATAATCGCTACCGGATTCAGTTTGATTAAACTCTCAATTGCCGCCTTCGCCGTATTGGTGTCGGATTCGGTATCGATTCGGACCAGTTCCACCCGCACGCCTTTTACATTGCTGTACATGCTGTGGGCCAGCTGAATTCCCTTGATTTCCTCTTTACCAACGTTCTTATACTGTCCGCTTTCCGGTTCAAATACGCCAACGTAGATGACGTTGGAATCCTCCGTCTCCTTATCGATGAATGTCCGGCGAAAATTATCATAACTGGTACAACCGGACAGCATAAGCACTGCCGTAAATGTAAGCATGAGACAGATTGTTTTTATAGCTGTTCTGCTAATTTTCAAGTCTTAGTACCTCTTTCAATTCTTCCCCATCTGTAATGTCGTTCACGCGGCCGCGCAGCTTTGCCGCACCGGGATAGCCTTTCGTATACCAGCCCACGTGCTTTCTCATCTCCCGCACCGCAGAATATTCACCCTTCAGGGTCACCAAACCTTCGTAGTGACGAATCATCATTTCCGATCGTTCTTTCCAAGTGGGAGCCGTGTAAGGCTCTCCGTTATATGCCGCGAGAAGGTCCTTGAAAATCCATGGATTTCCCAAAGATCCCCGCGCAATCATCACGCCGTCACAACCGGTTTCCTTCATCATCCGGAGCGCGTCTTCGCCACAATTCACATCTCCGTTTCCGATTACCGGTATCATCACGTTTTCTTTCACCCGGCGAATAATGCTCCAATCCGCCGTTCCCTGATAATACTGCTCCCGAGTTCGTCCATGAACGGTGACCGCTGCTGCGCCTGCCGCCTCCGCCGCCTTTGCGCATTCTACCGCATTCACCGACTCATCGTCGAATCCCTTTCGCATCTTTACCGTCACCGGCTTGTCGCTGTTCTTCACCGCCGCAGTCACAATATCGTATATCCGATCCGGATTCCGCATCAGTGCCGCTCCGTCTCCGTTCCGTACAACCTTTGGTACCGGACATCCCATGTTGATATCCAAAAAACAGTTCAAGCCGGAATTCAGCATCCGGGCTGCTTCACCGATAATGTCCGGTTCGCTGCCGAATATCTGAACTCCGGTTGGTCCGGCATTTTCCGGAATGTACAAGAGCTTCGGTGTTTTTCGGTCTCCGTAATACAAACCCTTTGCACTGACCATTTCCGTATAGGTCAGCGCCGCCCCCTGCTCTTCGCACAGGGAACGCATCACCGCATCGGTGATGCCCGCAAGGGGAGCCAACATAAAGGGGTTTCGGAGTTCAATTCCACCAATATTCAACATATTCTATTTCTTTCTTACTGCTTTATTCTTCTCGTAAACCTCAACGAGACCATCCAATGTCAATCGCCGATCGATTACATCGATACAGGAGACCCCGCTATCTACCATGGTCGCCATACCACCGGTAGCGATAACCTTGATGTCCTCGTATTTTTTTCCGTAATCCGACACCAGTTCCTTCTTCATGCCCTCGATGATTCGTTCTGCCAGACCCATCTGACCGAAAATCAGACCCGCCTGCATATTTTCAATGGTATTCTTGCAGATAACACGATTCGGTGTTTCCAGATCCACATTCGGCAGCTTCGCCGTGTGCTCAAAGAGCGCCGTCGCCGAGGTCTTAATTCCCGGTGCAATCGCACCGCCCAGGAACTCCGCATCCTCTGTTACCACGCAGAATGTGGTCGCCGTTCCGAAGTCCACCACAATCAGCGGTCCGTCATATTTCGCATGAGCGGCCACCGCATTCACAATTCGGTCCGAACCAATCTGACGAGGGTCGTCGCATTTAATCTTTAAGCCGGTTTTAATTCCCGTCTCCACCACCAGCGGCGTGATGTTAAAATACTTCAGGCACATGTGCTGCAGTGTAAACAGCAGTGACGGCACTACCGTTGAGATAATAGCATCGTCAATGTCCTTCGGACTGATTCCGTCATGGCGAAACATCTGATCGATAATGACGCCGTATTCATCCGCGCTTCGCTTGTTGTCGGTAGCCATTCTCCAGCTGCCGATCATCTTTCGATTCTTAAAAACCCCCAGTACAACATTTGTATTCCCAACATCCACTGTCAGAAGCATCCTATTGATCCTCCAGTCTTCTCAATGCCAATGCCATCGTCAAACCCGGAATAATCCGGTTACCGGTCATTTCTGCGCCCAGAATTTCATTAATTCGCTTCAGACGATACTGTACCGTATTATTATGAATGCTCATAAATTCTGCCGTCTTGTTGCTGTTCATGCTGGCATCCAGCACAAAAGTCTCCAGGGTTTCCAGCAACAGTTTTCCTTTGTTGGAAGAAACTTCTCTGCTGAACGGTTCCAGCAGATCCAGATACATCTTCTTCAGGCTGCTGCTTTGCAGGATAATATCCATGCAGTTGCAAACCATGGACATTTCATATTTTGTAAAAACACGTTTGTATGGGAATACGGTTTCCACGTAGTTCCAGGTTTCGTTAATCAGCTTAAATCCTTCTACCGCATTGTCCAAATTCTCGATTCCTGTGGAATGGAAAATCCGAACATTCGGCTTTCCGGCTTTCAGCGCGTCGAACATGTCCAGACAAGCGTTCTTCAATGCCATTGGTTTTTCCTCCGAAGCGCTGACATAAATCAAGCCGTAAAACTCGTTCTGCTCCACCAGCGGAAGAATACCCAGGTTATATTTCATCTTATATTCATCGATAATATCGATGAAATCCGAATTATCGATTCCGTTGGCATAGAAGGAGCTGAGGAAAATCTTATTCTTCATGTCCGCTTCATCTACCAGCGTATAGCAGAAGGACAGATCGTTTCGAATTGCGGCTTTGATGAATTCGGCTCTGGAATCTCTCTCCGGAGTATACTTCCACATTCCCATCGCCAGTTCAATTACCTCTGCCAGCTTCGTAATCTCTACGGCAGAGTAGTTATCATTATCATCCACAATCATGAGAATGTGTTTTTCACCGTTGATATCGATAATTCCCCAATAGGTAATTACATCCGAAATCTCCACCTGAGTGAATACCGATGAATGGGTGATATCCCTTCTTTTGGCCACATTGATGGCATTCTCGATGGTCTCCTTATGACGGGTCTCAATCGTGAGAATCGGATTGAACTCCAGCGTCATCAGAACCACCTGGTAGTCGTTGTGTACCGCTGCCTCCTTGAGCGCGCTTTGGAAATTGCTGTGCTTTTCAAAGTTCAGCAGATGATAAATGGTATTGTTCAGCAGGTTATCGCTGTAGTTATGTCCGTAGAGGATTTTGTCCATCACCTGTTCGATTACCATGGCGTAAGTCAGCTCGCCTTCATCCGCAATGGTAATCACCAGAAGGCCGCTCTCCTCTGCCGCTTTGATTACGCGGCTGTCCAGCGCACGAACACCGTGCTCGTTCAGGAACACCACCAGCGTGGCAATTTGCTTTCTGCCAAATCCGGAGATTACACGGCACTGTGCTTCCACATCGTCCTTAATCTGCCAAAAATGAGTTAACACCATCTGTTCCGGCACGCCGTTTCGCTCCACGCCGGCTTCCAGATTATTTTCATCAAAAACCGATACCGAACGAACTCGCCGGTCGCTTTTTCTCATGCAAGATTCTACAGTACTGTTTCTAAACGCGTCTAACCTTAGACAATCCTCGACTGTAATTTTCATCTTTTCACACCCCTCTACTTTTCTTCCGTTTCGTTATCCTTCTCTTCAGAATCGCATTCGGAATTGCGTTCAATTTCGTGAGTCTCTTCCCGGGATGAATTCTCGTCCTTGGTCTTCATCGCCTCCGCTGCCTCGCCGGCTTTCAAAAGCGCCTTAAGAATTTCTTCTTTGGCAGGGGTCATCTCTTCCTCGGATCCCATAATGGACTGCTTTAATTCTTCCATGCGGGCTTCTTCCGCTGCCTTCCGCTCCGCTTCCAGACGAGCGCTTTCTTCCGCTTCAGCAGCATTCCGCTTCTCTCTTTCTTCTTCTTCCGCCTGTACCTGAGCCTGCAGTTCTTCCGGTGTAACGGTTCCATCGTACAGCGCTTCGAACTGGGTTCCGTCCAGGGTCTCTACCAGAAGCAGCGCCTGAGCCACCCTTTCCAAAGCATCATCATGCTCCTGCAGAATCCGAATGGTTTCCGCATAGCTGTCTTCCAGAATGGAACGGATTTCCATATCGATTTCCGATGCAATGGTTTCCGAATAATTCTGGCGGGTGGAGAAATCCTTGCCCAGGAACACTTCTCCGCCGGAATTGAAGCTTACCGGTCCCAGCTTCTCGCTGAATCCGTATTCCGTAATCATGGAACGAGCAATCTGAGTTGCGCGCTCCAAGTCGTTGCTGGCTCCAGTGCTGATGTCATCCAGCTTCAGCTGTTCCGCTACACGGCCGCCCAGCAGATGCTTGATGGAATTCAGCATGTTGCCCTTGGTCTCAAAGAACTGATCCTTTTCCGGCAGAGACATGGTGAATCCACCGGCCATTCCTCTTGGAATAATGGTAATCTGATGAACCGGATCCGACTTCGGCAGGGACTTCATCACCACCGCATGTCCGGCTTCGTGGTATGCCGTCAGCTTTCGTTCCTCTTCAGAAATCATCCGAGATTTCTTCTGCGGTCCCGCAATGACCTTTGTAGTTGCTTCCTCGATTTCATCCATACGAATCTTGGTGCCGTTACGGCGTGCGGTCAACAACGCTGCCTCATTTACCAGATTCTCGATATCCGCCGGAGAGAATCCCGGTGTTCTCTTAGCCAGAACTTCCAGAGACACGTCCTCTGCCAGCGGTTTATTCTTCGTGTGTACCTTGAAAATTTCTTCTCTTGCCTTTACATCCGGCATGCCGATGACAATCTGGCGGTCAAAACGTCCCGGTCTCAGCAGCGCCGGATCCAGAACATCCGGACGGTTGGTGGCTGCCAGGATGATAATTCCGGCGTTTTCGTCAAATCCGTCCATCTCCACCAGCAGCTGGTTCAGGGTCTGTTCTCTTTCGTCGTTTCCGCCGCCCAGGCCGGCACCTCTCTTCCGTCCTACGGCATCAATCTCATCGATAAAAATAATGCACGGTGCATTCTTCTTTGCCTGCTCGAAGAGGTCACGGACACGGGAAGCGCCGACACCAACGAACATCTCCACGAAGTCCGAACCGGAAATCGTAAAGAACGGTACACCCGCTTCACCTGCAGTGGCCTTGGAAATGTAGGTTTTACCGGTACCAGGATTACCCACCATCAGCACACCTTTCGGAATTCTGGCTCCCAGCTGGGAGTACTTTCCCGGATTTCTTAAGAAGTCTACAATTTCCTGAAGCTCTTCCTTTTCCTCCTTGAGGCCGGCTACATCCTTAAAGGTAATGCTCTTTCCGTTATCCTTATACAGCTTTGCCCGATTCTTTCCGAACTGGAAGGCCTTGTTGTTCCCGCCCTGGCTCATCATAAAGTAGAACAGGAAAATCAGCGCCACCACCATAATAATCGTCGGCAGCAGCGAGAAGAAGTTCACGCTGCTTTCCGGCGGATCGCTTTCCAGCGTAATCTGGTGCTTCTCCAACATGGAATTGATGTAATGCTCTTCCACCCAGCTGATTTCAACTACCGAAGGCGCATAGGCAAACTCTACGTTGCCGTTCTTCTTCGTTCCGCTGAGTTTCCGATCTGTAATGTTCAAAGATTCATATTTCTTACCGTCCAGCTGTTCCACGAACTGGGAGAATTTAATCTCCTTCTTCGAAGCCGGGTTGTCCATTCCCCGATACAGGTAGGCTGCACCCAAAACAATCATGAAGATAAGTAAATAAATACCGAAGTTCTTGCTTGCTCGTTTCAATTTGATGATTCCCTTTCTATCGATAACAATAAAATTTGTTTATTTACACAAACTGCTAGGTTATTTTATCATAGGCAATCGGTGATTTCAAGAAATAAAAACGCTTTCGACCCTTCCTCAATCTGATACTTTTGTGAAATTCTTCCCTTCTTCTGTTCCACTTCATTTGGGATTCCGGAATTCGGAAGAATCCAAAGTATTTCTCTACCGATTGCGATCATCTCCAGCCAATCCCGATACTCCTTTGGGATTTTTCGGTCCACCATGTAATCCTGGATTTTCTTGTGCTTTCCGCCGGCGATGCCAATTCGGTCTCCGGCTTTTCGGGTTCTCAGCATCAGCTTTTTTTCCGGCTCCGGATATTCCCGGCAAAGCTTATCGTAGTCCAGCACCGCACACGGCACAATTTCCTTTTGAGCATTTCGGACGTCCTCGAAGGCCGCGGAGTCTTTTTTTAGGACCTGCACCCGTAAGTGATGCCGCCCTTCCATCGCGTGTTCGTCATCCGGTGCCACTTTTCGAAACACCAGCTCCTCATAGCGGCGCTCCGCCCGCCAGCCCCCGGGCAGGTTCACAGATGCGGAGGGATTCTCCGACTTCAGGATGTTCAGGACGTTCTCCACGATGGTGTACCGGAGATTTTCGTCTCCGCTGCATTCTCGAATCACTTGGGCCACCACCCGGCGGATTATCGCCGAATGCAGGACCCGAAGTCCGTTTGCATCCAGAATCCGTTCGTCCTGCGGTGTTTCCCGTTGAAGCGCGGCGCGAGCGGTTCGGGCTTGCTCTTCCATGTAATTCTCTTCCGGGCCGGCAATTTCCGCCAGGCTTTGCAATGCCTCTTTGACCCCGGGGTTGAAATATTTCTCCAGATAGGGAATCAGCTCCCGGCGAATTCGGTTCCGGGTGTACTCCACGCTATCGTTGCTTTCGTCGTAGTTGGGGCGCAGCGCGTGCTCCGCTGCATAGTCTTCAATTTCCTTTCGGGGAGTGGAAAGCAGCGGCCGGACGATGGCATATCCCTTTTCATCTCGTCGGGTGGAGGGGATTCCCGCCAGTCCTCGGATTCCGGTGCCTCGCACGATGCGCTGCAGCAGGGTTTCGCACTGATCGTCTGCGTTGTGAGCCAGGGCGATGCGAATGCGCTCCTTCGGAACACCTTCCTGCAGAAGTTCCTCCGCCACTTCGTCGAAAATCCGGTATCGTGCCGTACGTCCCGCCTCTTCCACCGAACACTTCTGCGCCCGGGCAATGCTTCGGCAGTCGATTCGGCGAACTCGGCAGGGCAGATTCCATTCCCTGCAAATTTCTGCCGCATGGCGTTCTTCACTGTCGGCGTTCTCCCGCAGTTGATGGTTCACGTGAACGGGAACGATATTCAGATTTTCCGGAGATTCCAGCTCCTTTAAAATATGAAGCAAGGTCAGCGAGTCCGGTCCCCCGGACAATCCCAGAATCACCGTGCTGTTTTTCGGAACCAATCCGCCTTGCTGTACTCTTTTTACCAGTCCGTCCATGGTCCTTTCGTCCCCTTCGTTACTCTTTCTCGTCCCTTGGGATATCGAAGAATCGGCAGCCGTTGGCATAGAGAATTTCTTCCGCCGCTTCGTATTCCATATCTTTAATCAATGCAATTCGCCGAATGATATGTTCGATATACGGCGACCGGTTCGGCCGTCCCCGGAAGGGTTCCGGCGTAAGGTACGGCGCATCGGTTTCCGTCATGATAAATTCGATAGGAACCTGTTTTACCACTTCCACCGTCTTTCGGCCGTTTTTGAAGGTCACCGGTCCGCCGATAGAAATAGTGGCCCCCAAAGCCACGTATTCCTTGGCCAATTCCGCCGATCCAGAGAAGCAGTGGAGCTGCACCCGGGCATCCGGAACCGGCTGTCCGCTTGCATTCAGCCGCGTCGGGAAAGCCGTCTTTCGCTCTTCCGAGAACAAGCCTTCCTCTTTCAGTATGTCCAGTGTCAGCTGATTGGCATCTCGTGTATGAATCATCACCGGCACCTGATGGCTCATGCCAATCCGAAGCTGCTTCCGGAACAACTCAATCTGTTCTTCTTTCGTGTCCTTGCCATAATGGAAATCCAGCCCGATTTCTCCAAGCGCCTGCACTTTACGATGTGCCAGCATCTCTTCAATGCGTGTCAGATCCTCCTCCGTGTATTCCGCCGCATGCTCCGGATGGATGCCCACCGCTGCATAGCACCAGGAATACGTTTCCGCATCCTCAATGGCCTTCCGGGAAGATGACACCGAGTCGCCTGCGTCGATGATGATTCCAACATCCGATGCGGCGATTTCTTCCGCCCGCTGCGTCCGCTCTTCCTCGTCAAAGCCCTCAAAATTCAAATGTGTATGTGCGTCGAATATCATATTTCCCCTCATGTTGAAAAAAGGGTCTCGAGATGCATGCTCTCAAGACCCGTTCTCTCTGTTATGCGATATCTATTTCTTGTTCTTCGTAGCAACCTTTTCCTGACGAATCTGAGACAGCGCTTCCAATTCCTTCTCGATATCGAGACGCGGGAAAAGAACCTCTCCCTTCTGCACCTTGCAACCATCCATCTGATAGAAGGTAAAAGCATCCTCCCATTTTGCTTCCACGTCCGCCAGTCCCAGCTGTTCTCTCATGCGCTCCGAAGTGGTGTGCATGTATGGGATTATCAGGATGGAAACGATTCTCAGTGCTTCTACCAGGTTCCGAAGAACGGTATCCAGCTCTGCCTTCCGCTCCGGATCCTTTGCCAGAATCCACGGGGTCTTCTCGTCGATATACTTATTCGCTCTGCGAACGATTGCCCAGATTTCATCCAGCGCCATGTTGAACTGGAAGGTATCCATCTTATCTTCCACCCGGTTGCCGGCGGTTGTTGCCAGCTCCTGCAGCTCTTCGTCAATCTCATCCTTCGTTGTTGCTTCCGGAACCACACCATCGTTGTACTTCATAATCATGGATACGGTTCTGGACAGCAAGTTCCCCAGGTCATTGGCCAGATCGTAGTTGAGGCGCTTCAGCATAATCTCATTGGTGTAGACGCCGTCCTGACCGAAGGTGTACTCTCTCAGCAAGAAGTACTTCAGCGCATCGATGCCGTAGCGGTCGATGAGGATTTCCGGATCCACCACGTTGCCCTTGGACTTGGACATCTTTCCGCCGTCAATCAGCAGCCATCCGTGTCCCAGCACCTGCTTCGGCAGCGGTTCCTTCAGGGACATAAGCATTGCCGGCCAAATGATGGAGTGGAAACGCACGATTTCCTTGCCCACCAGGTGGACATCCACCGGCCAGTACTTCTTGTACAGTTCATCGTCTTCCGAATATCCCAAAGCGGTGATGTAGTTGGACAGCGCATCCAGCCATACGTAGATGACGTGTTCTTCGTCAATCGGAACCGGGATTCCCCAGTCGAAGGTGGAACGGGAAATGCAAAGATCTTCCAGACCCTGCTCCACAAAGGAAATCATTTCATTTCTGCGCGCTTCCGGCTGCAAAAAATCCGGGTTGTTCCGGAAATTATCCAGCAGCGCATCGCTGTACTTGGACAGACGGAAGAAGTACGCATCTTCGCTCATCTTCTTCACTTCACGACCGCAGTCCGGGCACTTTCCGTCTACCAGCTGAGATTCCGGCCAGTAGGATTCACACGGAGTGCAGTACCAGCCTTCGTACTTGCCCTTGTAGATGTCTCCATTCTCGTACATCTTCATGAAGATGTTCTGTACTCTCTTGATATGACGCGGCTCCGTGGTCCGAATGAAATCATCGTAGCTGATTTCCATCTTATCCCAGAGTCTCAGAATGGTTTCCACCACACCGTCTACGTATTCTTTCGGTGTGACCTGAGCTTCTTCCGCACATTTCTCAATCTTCTGTCCGTGTTCATCCGTCCCGGTGAGGAAGCGCACATCGTATCCGCTGAGTCTCTTGAACCGAGCCATGGCATCCGCCATTACGGTGCAGTAGGTGTGTCCGATATGCAGTTTCGCACTTGGATAATAAATTGGTGTAGTAATATAATATGTTCCCTTGTATTCCGACATTTCCCTTAACCTTTCTATGCTATTCTTTTTGGCGATTAGTCGATGATGTAATCGTCATCCTCTTCGCCCCAGTCCACATCCGACCAGTCGTCTTCCAGGAAGATTTCGTCAAAAATCTTTTTGGTGGTAACAACCAGAAGTGCACCTGCCAGCATGCTGACACCGGCAATCCGCATTCCCAGCTTCGCCGCCTTCTTCCGTCTTATTGCTTTTGCAGCCGCAATGTCCTGCTCCGTCATGATTTCCCTCATCTTCGCTGTATTTCTTTTCTTCAAGGTCATGATGTACCTCCTTTATGCCACTACTTTTCTGTAGATAAAAACTTAGCCTCATTATACCCAATATGAACCATTTATTCAAGGTTTGAACCTGCGGATTTCCATCTTGAATCGCTTCGCTTTAATGCTAAGCGACCCGATTGCTTTTCTCAAATATTAATGACCCGACCCATCTCCCCGGATACGCGATGGGAAATGGCAACTACCGTTCGTTTCTCCGATGCTCGCTTCAATGCCTGCATCACTTGATGCTCGGTTTCTGCATCCAGATTGGCCGTGATTTCATCCAGAAGAAGAATCTTCGGTTCCGCCACGATTGCCCTTGCAATTGACAGAAGCTGCCACTGACCCTGCGAAAACAATTCCGGGACGCACCGGGTATCATAGCCCTCTTCCAGCGTTTCGATTTCCGAATCCAATCCGGCAAGGCGAGCTGCCCTTTTCACCTGCTCTCGGGAAACGGATTCATCGTATAACGTAATCTGCTCCGCCACGGTTCCCGGCACCATGTGATAGGATTGTTCCACATAGCCAAACCATTTTCTTTTTTCTGACGGCGGTACCTTTGTTGCAGGAATACCGCTTACCAGCACTTCCCCCGCCTCGGGAGAGTACAGTCCCAGAAGAAGCTTGAAAATCGTGCTTTTTCCCGCGCCGGTGCGACCGGAAAGAGTCACCTGCTCCCCTTCTTCCACCCGGAAAGTCATATCTTTCAATACAATGTGTTCATCATAGCCAAAGGTAACGTGATCGAATTCCAGCAGCGGAACTTTTCGTTCAATGTTTTCTCCCGAGTTTGGTGCACGTTCTTCAATTTCCCCAATTTCTTCCATCTCGAAAAATTCATTAATTCGGTGAATTCCGGCCATAGCCGTCTGAATGGTCTGAATCTCCATTCCCAAACTTTCCACCGGCGCAAAGATCTGAGAAATATAATTCATCACCGCCACCGCAGTTCCCGCCGACATTCCGAAAAACATCAGAACCTTCGAATTACCGGAAGCGGAGAGCATCATAATCATCGCAACCACTACCGCATTGAGAATCAGAATCACCGGTGAATATACGGAATCGTAGAAATTTGTTTTTTCCAGTGCCCGGTAACTGTCGGTAATGTATCCATCATATCGCTCCTTCATATACCTTTCTTTTCCCAGACAATGAACGGTACGAATGTTATGAAGGGTTTCCGGCACGTGTCCCGACGCACGCGCCACCGCCTTTCGATTGGAAATTTCGGCCGCCAATGTGTTTTTCTGAACATATCTTGTAAATGCGAAAATCCCCGGCAGCAAAAGAACCAGCAGCAGCGCAAGGCCCGGATTCCGGTACCGAATTACTACCAGAATGCTGATGATTTTGCAGCTGTCGGCAACCATGCTGACGATGCCGGAAGTAAAAAGATTCTCCACCGTGTCCACATCTCCGATGAATCGGGAAACCAGCACCCCCGGCTCTTGTCGTGTAATGCCTTCAGTGGTAAGATTCGTGAATTTCTCCATCAAGCTGCTGCGAAGCGCATGCGTCATTTTCTGTCCGAACACCGTCAACAATGCCTCTCGAGTCGCTTCCAACAGTCCGGTACACGCCAGGAATCCGAAATAGGATAAAATAAGCATCGCGGACAGCCCCTGTTCTCTGGTAATGCCATCGATAATTCGGGCAAGCACCAGCGGCGGAAGAAGCGTGGTCAGGATTGCACCGATTGTGGCACAAAAAAGCCCGCCGGACAGCGCTTTATGCTCTTTCGTGGTACGAAAAATTACCGCCCAAACCGAATTCTTCTTTTCGATCGTTCTATTGCTCTTCCCCACTACGACCTCCTGTCTGTGCCTCATATAGCTCCGCATATTTCGGCACGGATTCAATCAATTCGTCATGGGTTCCGAACGTTCCGCATCCGTTCTCCAGCCAAAGCACCTTGTCCAGTTCCGGAAACAGATACAGCCTGTGAGAAATCAGCAGCACGACGGAATCCTTCGTCATATTCCGAAGATTTCGGAATACCTCCCGTTCCGTATTTCTGTCCAAGGCGGAAAATGGATCGTCCAGAATCAGCAGCGGCTTTCGGTGATAGAGGATTCTCGCCAAGGCAAGGCGCTGAGCCTGTCCTCCCGACAGCCGAAGGCCACCGGACCCAATCAGCGTTTCCACCCCCTCTTCCATGTCCGCCACTTCCCGCTCCAGGCATACGGCTTTCACATACGGCATACAGTCTTTCGAATCTCCCAGTTTGATGTTGTCAGCAACGGTATCGCAGAACAGCTCCGGATCGTGGCCCATATATCCCACAATGCCTTTTCGATCCGCATCTTCCGAAGTCTGCAGTTCCAATCCTGCGAATCGCATCAATCCGCCATATGGATGTTCGCAGAGAAAGACCTTTCCCAAAGTGGATTTTCCCGATGCTACTGCACCGGTAATCCCGATGACTTCTCCCGGTTTCGCGGAGAAAGAAATATCCTCCAGAATTCTTTTTCCATCGGGATAAGCAAACGACAAACGATCTACGGAAAGATTTCCGGGTTTCTGCACTATCCGATTCTCTCTTTCGTCCGCCGATTTCATTAAGGGACGAATCCGTTCCCAGGAAACCTGTGCTTTGTGCACTGCGTTGAATAGTTTTGCAGCGGAAGAGGATTTCACAGAGAGCTTCAAGAAGCAAGACAGAAATGTGGTAAAGGCAGCAATATCCCAGGTGCACCATCCGGTCCCCACTACGTTCCGCCGGCCAAAGTACAGAATGAAAATGACGCCGGCCGTGGAAATAATCCGGTAAATCGGTGGCATTACGGTGCTCCAAATACTTGCTTTTACCGCCGATATTTCATACGCATTCAGGTTCTCTTCGTAAGCGTTCCGCCGATTATTTTCACAGCCGAACACGCGATAGGTGATGGCATTTTCACCTCGATCCAACGTGGCGGCACTCAGCACACCGGATTCCTTCTTGTACGCCTCGCCGGTCCGCTGGACGACATTCTTCATCTTCTCTGCGATACAATAGGAAATCGGCGGAAAAATCAGGCAAAGCAAAGAAAGGCGCCAATCATACCGGAGCAACATCCCGGTATATGCCGCCAAGGCCACGCCCGTATCAAATATTTCCGTCGTGAATTTCCGCATCCCTTCCGCACAATCGTCCACGTCCAGAATGGCTTTGATTAAAATATCCCCTTTTCCTTCTTCCTGAAGTTCGGTGCGACTCTTTACCACCAGATTCCCATAGAGGATGCCTTTCATCCGGCGCTTGACGTTATTGGCAAAACGACGCACATAGAACCGTTTGATATATCTGGCGCCCTGCACAATGAGAATTGCACCCACATATCCCAGAACCAGCCGTATCATATCGTGATATTCTCCGGTTCCGTTCAAGATATTCACCAGACATCCGGTCATCTGACCTTCAAACCACGGTCCGGAAAGCAAACCCAGATTATAGAAAAGGCCGGACAGCGTCACCACCAGCAATGCACGCCATTCCACTCGGAAATAGGAAAGGATTCTATCCGATTGAAACTTTGCCATATCCTACTCGGTTGCGTTCCGTCTTAATTTAATTATGGTACTACTCATCGTTCGCTCCTCCTTCTTCGCGCAACAAAAACTCCATAAGGCCCTCACATCCTTGCCTTACATCCCGATAAGTATCTTCAAAATTTCCGGTGTACCATGGATCCGCAATATCTCCCTGCCCTTGAGCGAAATCCAATAAAAGAAAAATCTTTCCCGCCGAGTCACCTCCGACAATCCGCTTCATATTTCGAATGTTTGCGGAATCCATTCCAATCAGATAATCGTATTCATCGTAATCCGAAGGTTTCATCTGTACCGCCCGGTGTGGAATTACGGGAATATGCTCCTTCTTTAACTTTCGCACCGTTCCGGGATGAACCGGATTTCCAATTTCTTCCCGACTGGTAGCGGCGGAATCAATCCGGAAATCCGAGGAAAGACCCCTGCAGTCTACCAAGTGCTGCATCACGCTTTGAGCCATCGTGCTGCGACAGATATTGCCGTGGCAGATGAATAGGATTTTTATCATTGTTGCATAACCTCGCAGTTCTTAGTTTTTACCCGAATACTCGTTTCAATAATTCTACAACATTCTCATTTTTTAGCCCATATCTTTTCAATGAATTTTGATCAAATGGTTCCTGCTCCAACAAGTCAATAAAACTATGTATATCGGCATCTACTGCTATCGGCAATTCTTCTACTTTTTCAAGCATAAGCTCCGAAGCAATACGCAAAACATCTTTTTTATGCTTCCTTATGTCACTGGAATCCACTTTTTCTCCTGAATCTTTTCGCTTTTGCAAATCAAGATACGCTTTTGCTTTAAAAAGAATGATATATTCCGGTCTTAAAACAGAAAGTCCATTTCTCACTTCTTTTCCATTGAGTAGTGCCTTATAGTAATCATCATTCAGAAGAACTGCAGACAAACTGGAGACTTCATCATCAATATGAATTGGAGTAATTCCTTTTGCATTTTTTAATTTAAAATCACTTCTACAAAACAATTCAATCATTTTCGGAAATTCATCGTCTTCTGGTTTATCAAACCTATAAAATGGTGAATTGAAAAAGTAAGTTCCAGTTCAGCAAAAAACTTTCAGCTTTGCAAAAGTAAATTCTGGTATGGGGGGTAAAATTAGAGTAAATAGTGAAAATACCGTGCAAATATGGCGAATACGGAAGGATAGTTTGTAA